>CADDYW010000092.1 GCA_902810745.1 Chloroflexota bacterium
TGAGCCGGCGCGACCGTCGGGCTGGCCTGGGGAGCGGCGGTGGCGGTTGGCGCGGTGGTTGGGACGGGAGTCGGCGCGGCGGCGCTGGTCGGAGCCGCGGTCGCCGCCGGGGTAGCGGCTGTCGATGGTCCCGAGCACGCCGCGAGAAGAGCCAGCGTGGACGAGCCAAGAGCGCCAAGAATAACGGTTCGACGCGTGAGACGGCGCATCATCCTGTTCCCCCTTTCGTGACGTCGGCGGGGCTGATCCTCGGGGCAGACCCGCACGACATCCCCGCGCCCTGGGGACTGGCTCGAACCGAGATCTGTCGAGAGACTCTTCGGGCGGACCGGTGCCGCCGGCAATCCTGGCAGTCGGCCACCGAGGTGCCCGCGATGCGAGGCTATTCTAGCCAGCGCCGCGCGCGGCTGTCAACGAAATCGCGCGCGGGGGGATCTCGATCGCGTCACGAGCGCGACCGGCGACGGGCCGTTGACACCAGCCGAGTGCCGGAGTACCGTGGGTCGTACGTCCGCACGGACGACGCGTGGGAGGGATTCGACGATGCCCGACAAGCTTCGGATCGGAATGATCGGCTGTGGTGAGATCGCGGTTCAGACGGCGAAAGGCATTGCCGCGGCGGAAAGTGCCGAGCACGTGATGGTCATGGACGTGGATGCGCGGGTCGCCCGAGACCTCGGCGAGACGCACGGCGTGCCCTGGACGACCAGCGTCGACGAGATTCTGTCAAATCCGCGCGTCGACGCGGTGTACATCGCGGTGCCGCACTACCTGCACGCCCCGCTCACGATCCAGGCACTCCGCGCGGGGAAGCACGTTCTGGTCGAGAAGCCGATCGCGACGACGCTGGAGGACGCCGACCGCATGATCGCAGCCGCGCGCGAGGCCGGCGTGAAGCTGTCGGTCGCCTACCACGCCCAGGTCGATCCGGCCTGCCGGGCGGTGCGCGAATTGATCGCCGACGGCGCGATCGGCCGCGTCGTCGGGACGCGCATCGTCTACCGCGGCGATAAGCCGTCCAGCTACTGGCACGGCGGGTACAGCGGCCGCATTCAGACCGACTGGCGGACGTCCCGAGCGAAGGCCGGCGGCGGTGTCCTGATCATGAATACGGTCCACGATCTGAACACGATTCGCTTCGTCACCGGCCTCGAGGTGACGCGGGTGTACGCCGAGTACGATACGTTCGCGACGCCGGTCGAGGTCGAAGACTACATCGCGCTGACCTACCGCTACGACAACGGCGCGATCGGCACTCTCGAAGCGGGCTCGGCCGTGCGCGGACGCGATCCGCTTCGCGAAACGAACCGGATTTACGGCGAGACCGGTCAGATCATCCTGGCCAACCCTCCGCGCGTCTTCGTCAGCGAAGAGCGCAGCGGGCTGCGCGCGGGCGAGTGGCAGGACGTACCGGTGTCGTCGGACGCGCCAGCCGGTGGACGCGCGGCCATCGTCGACGGCTTCGCCCGGGCGGTGCTCGCCGGCCAGGAGCCGCCGGTGCGCGCGGCGGATGGTCGAGCCGCGCTCGCGATCATCCTGGCGGCGTACCGCTCCGGCCAGGAGCACCGCGCGATCGAGCTGCCACGCTGAGCCACGAGAGCACCTGGAGGACCGCATGAAGCTCTGTCTCTTGACCTACAACCTGGCGCGTGCCTGGAGCCTTCCGAAGCTGATCGAGGTCGCGCGGAGCTGTGGATTCGCCGGCCTGGAGTTTCGCGCCGAGGCCGGCCACGAGCACGGCGTCGAGCTCGAGCGCACGCCGACCGAGCGACGACAGATTCGCGATCAGATCGAGGACGCCTACCTCGAGGCCGTCTGCATCGGGACGGGCTGCCGCTTCGAATCGCCCGATCCGGCCCAGCGCCAGGCAAATGTCGAGCGTACCCGGCGCTTCGTCGAGCTGGCCGCGGACATCGGCTGCCGCCGGGTGCGCGTCTTCGGGAATAACATCCCCGCCACGGTTCGACGTGACGACTGCGTCCGGTACGTCGCCGAGAGCTTGCGGAGCCTCGGCGAGTTTGCCGAGCCGTACGGCGTCGACGTGCTGCTCGAGATGCACGGCCAGTTCAACTACTGGGGATTCGCGCGGGCCGCTGTCGAGCTCGCCAGTCATCCGCGCATCGGGCTCGTGTACAACTGCGATCGACGGGACCTCGTCGCCGGGTCGGTTGCCGCGACCTACAGCCAGGTGCGAACGCTGATTCGACACGTCCACCTGCACGGCTTCACCGGCAGCTACCCGTATCCGGAGCTGTTCGCGCTGCTCCGGCGCGACGGCTACGACGGCTACCTCTCGTCCGAGATCGAGGGAACAGATGGCCCGACGCGCGAGCAGTTTTTCGCGATGTACGCCGCGCTGTTCCGCGCCTGGGCCGGCCAGCCGTTCTTTCCGATGGCCGACTGATCGACGCGGGCAGCATCGCGCGCGGACCCTGCTCACGGCGGCGCATTGGCGGCAAGGAAGCCCGCGCTGGTCCAGAGGTAGAGACGACGCGCTGTCCCGTCGGTCGCGGCGATGGCGTAGACGGCACCTCCGGCCCCGAGATTCACCGTCCTCCAGGTGGCGCCCGCGTCGTCGCTGCTGAGCAGACCCCGCAGGGTGGCCAGGTAGACCCGCGCGGGATTCGACGGATCGGTCGCGAGTGCCTTGAAGCCGGAAAGTGGCGCTTCGTCGCTGCGCCACGCGGCGAGTGCGCTCCCGCCAGCCAGCTCCCAGGACGGATCGCCCGGGCGCAGGCGCAGCACCTCGGCGTGAGTGGACGTCGCATCCGGCGAGACCTCGGTCAGGGTGTAGACCGTCCCATCCGTGGCGACGGTCAGGGACGGCGTCCAGTGGAAGCGCGTCGTCGACGGCGGCATCCCGCTGGTCAGCTCTGTCCAGGTTTTCCCGCCGTCGTCGCTGCGCAGGACGCCGAAGTCGGTTCCCGCGTACACGGTCGAGGGACGGCGCGGGTCGGCGGCGAGCGCGCTGATCCCCTCGTGGCTGCAGGGACAGGGGACCGAGGCGAGAGACGGGGGGAAGGCGCCGGTGTAGACCTCGTGCCAGGTCTGCCCGCCGTCGTCGCTCCGGTCGAGGCCGCTCCATCCCGACACGGTGTCACCCCGCCAGGCGTAGAGGATCTGGCCACGTGGGTCCGCGACGGTCCACGCGAAAACCGCCGCGTTCAGTGGCGTCCAGCTCGCGCCGCCGTCGGTCGACCCGTAGAGCACGTGATCGACGGCGACGAAGACGCGGCTTGGGTCTGCGGGCGCGACGACGAGGTCGTGCGTCGGGATCAGGAAGCCGGCGCTTCGCAGGTCGGCCGTCGGCGTCCGGTCGGTGCTCGTGGTGGCGGGCAACGGAAGCCGGCGCCAGGTCTGCCCGCCGTCGTCGGAACGATACAGGGTGTTGCTGGCCAGCAGCGCGTAGACGAGGAGAGGGTTGCGCGGGTCGGCGGCG
The DNA here is from genome assembly GCA_902810745.1 of Chloroflexota bacterium. Classification (GTDB taxonomy): domain Bacteria; phylum Chloroflexota; class UBA6077; order FW602-bin22; family CADDYW01; genus CADDYW01. Next base: position 3,440 of record CADDYW010000092.1, read on the forward strand.
AGCGAGGTCGCCGGCCCCGGCAGCTGGCGAAGGACCGGGCTGGTGGGCGTGGCGGTGACGCGCGCGGCTGGCACGGGCGTCGCCGGAACCGCCGTGGCCACTCCCGTGACGGGAACGGGCGTCGCGGAGGATCGCGCTGCCTCCTGGAGTGGGGCCAGCGTCAGGAGGTGCAGGTCGGGGCTCTTCGGGTTCCCGCGCAGAACCGCGACGTGTCGTCCGTCGGGCGCGACGGCGAGCAGGTCCAGGATTCGCCAGTCCGTGGTGACGATCTGGGCCACGCCCGCGCGTGCGTCGAGCTGATACAGGTAGCCCTGGTCCTGGCTCGTTGCATCGGCCGGCAGTGCCTGGAAGTACGCGCGTCCGCCGTCGGCCCAGTAGAAGCGACTGCCAACCAGGGAGAACGGCTCACCTTCCACGGTGCGAACGTCGGTCCCATCATTGCGAAAGACGACGATCCGCGATGGTGCGACCAGTCGTCCGCCCTGGCCTCGCGGGATCAGCGCGCAGGCCACCCACTCGCCGCCCGTCGAGAAGAAGCTACCGGAGCCACTCAGGTCGGCCGGAAACGACGCGATCGGCATCTCCCGGCCGGTCTTCAAGTCGATGCGCACGAGCTCGAGCTGGTGCGAGGGCGGCTGGGGCGTGCCGGTCTCCTCCCCGGAGCGGTCGACGAGGTAGAAGCTGTAGCCCCCACCCGGGGATACGAGCGATGCCAGTATCGTTCCGCCTGGCAGCTTCACCGTGGCCGGCGTTGGACGTGGCGAAGGCACCGCCGTCGGTGCGACCGAGCCGTCGAGGCGCACCCGCACCGGCAGGCTCTGGCTGCACCCGAAGGCGGTTCCTGCCAGCTCGAGGGACCTGCCGTCGTCGGACCAGCCGACGATGCCCAGCGCAGGGCCATTTTCGCCCGGGGCGCACGGCGGTCGACGGAAGAGCACTGTCGGGTTCGCCCCGCTGGCATCTTCTCGCCAGAGCACGCTGGTTGGATCCTGATCGGGCCGGGAGGCGCTCTGGACGAAGACGAGCGAGTGTGCATCGGGTGACCAGCGCACGCTGGAGAAGGCGAAGCCCTCGGCCGGGGTGACGTCCTGGATGGTGCCGGTGCCGAGGTCGCGGATCACCACGCGGTTCGTGCCGTCGGCGACCCCCGCGCGAACGGGCAGATAGGCCAGCCTGGATCCGTCGGGGGAGAACTGTGGCCAGCGATCGGGATAGCTACCGATCGGACGCCACCCGTACGGCGCCGCGATCACGTCGTCACGGAGAATGCGCCACGCGCTGAAGATCTGGCCGGGGTACGGGAGGAGCGGCTGCATCGCCGCGTCGAGTCCGCGGGCCGTCCACCAGTCGGCGCTGGATGGTTCCTCGACGTTCGGCCCCTGCTCGCCGGGCAGGTAGATCAGGGTCAGGCTCGATCCGTCGCGCAGACCGAGCTCGACCCGGTAGGTCTGGCTGGCGACCGCGCGGTCCAGGGCTCGATCACGTCGAACGTAGTGGGCGGTGCCGAGCGCGCTCACGACGGGCTGGATCACGGCCGGATTGCTGATCGTTCTCGTCGATACGCCGCGATAATCGGAGACGGTGATACGGACGACGCCGCCCGCGATCCGGCGGGCGTAGCGGCCAAGCTCGTCGGCGGGCGGGGTCGCCGATTCGGTGATGGCGCGGAGGTGGTCCAGCAGCGGGCCGGCGACGGTCGAGGGGGCACTGGTCAGGGTCTGCCGCGCCGGTTCGAGCTGTGCACCCATGACCAGCAGGCCAAGGCCCAGGCCGGCAATCAGGAGAATCATCGCGGCCGAGACTGCCAGCCCCAGCGTCCGCCGCATCACCAGGAACGCCGGTCCGATCAGGCGCGCGCGCCGGATCCCGCGGCGCACACCCTGATCGATGATCGGCAGATAGGGGTACATCTCTGTCGGGAGGACTGGCCAGGTCGCGGCGAGCGCGCCAACGCGGCGTAGCGCGAACAGCATCGCTCGACAGGATGCGCAGGTCTCGAGGTGGTCTTCGACGAGGCGCTGGGCATCGCCGAGGAGCTCGCCGTCGAGGAATTGAGGGAGTAGCTCCTCGATCTGCTCGCAGCTCATCGGGATCCTTCCTCGCAGCGTCGTAGGGCGCGAGCGAGCGCGAGTCTCGCCCGGTAGCTACGGGTCTTGGCCGTGCCCGGTGAAATTCCCAGCATACTCCCGATCTCCTCGTAGGTAAATCCTTCGCGTGCCCAGAGCAGGAAGCACGCGGCCTGGTCGCGCGGAAGCGCGGCGAGGGCGTCGACGAGTTCGGCTCGCACTGCAATGCAATCGTCCGGCCCGCTCGTCGGCGTGGCCTCGTCCACCGGATCCAGCGGGAGCCACTGAATCAGTCGGCGGCGCCGGTGGTGCGAGAGTGCCGCGTTCGTCGCAATCGCGAACAGCCAGGCTTTCAGATTGAGCCCGGGCTTTGTCTGCCCGATCGCCCGGTACGCGCGCAGGAAGACGTCCTGGGTCAGATCCGCGGCTACCTCGGGATCCTGGACCATTCGACACAGATAGCCCGCGATTCGTTGCTGGTACTGGCTGTAGATCAGCTCGAAGGCGACCTGATCGCCGTGTCGCGCACGCTCGACAATGGCCGTTTCGCCGAACGTCAGATCACCCGGGCCCACCAGCTTCTCCTTCCTTTTCCTGAAACGCTTGACAGGCGCAAATCGTCACGCGCGGTGCACGAGAGGGATACCGGCCGACGTTGGAAGGCGTCGAGAGAGCGGGTGACGTGGCGTGGCGAGCGTCGTGAGGCACCTGGCCGACTGGGCGGTGAACGCGGCCGGAACTCGCCGGTCGGAGCACGATTATACGCGATCGATCAGCCCGACGCTAGCTCGATCCGGTCAGCCGGTGGGCGCCGACGCACGGCAAAGCTGGCGCGTGACCCGGTCGTGTCCGCGCCGGGGGATTCAGCGGGATGTGCGATCGCCCCGAATGGCACTTGCGTGCCGGGGACTACCTCTGGATGCGTGTCCCCGTTCCATCCGACGCGGGGCGGATTGCCCAGACCGGATGGATCTCGAGCCAGCCGTGCTCGCGATCGAGCACGTGCGGTCCGACGACGGAGATATGCTCGCCTACCGCTGGCGTCGGTAGGGCAGCTCCGGTGCAGATGCCGAAGCTGGCGGTCCCGAACGGCGGCCTCGGAGAGCGCCCAACGGTACATCCGGGCTGATCCGCGGGCACGATCTCGGCGACCAGGTTCCCGTCGACCTCCCTCCGATTCGTCTGATTCAGGAGGCTCGCCTGTCCCGGAGCCAGACGCAGAAGGGTGAAGACGTCTCCATCGGGCTCGTGGTGGACGCTGGTTACCGTCCCCTCCGCGACCGCGCACCGTGCGATGACCCGAAGGCGTCCGGGATCGTGGACGTTGGCCAGCGGCGGTCCGACCCGACAGAGGGGCGAGATTGGCTGAAGGCAGCTCGCGGTGGCGTCGATCTCCCAGCAGAAACGCTGGGAATTCAGCCGCGTCTGGATCCCGAATGGGCCGTTGATCCAGGTCCGATAGCCATCGGTGAAGGCGGTGATGTTCTCGCCCTTCCGCCAGACGAGCAGCCCGCGCGAGGTGCGCTGGAGCCCGTCACCGTTAGCACTGTAATACTCGGCACTGGTGCAGGAGCCCACCACCGCCGGTAGCGCGTCGTGCAAAAGCCTGAACCCACCGGCAAATGAGCAGCGTGCTGCTTCGGCCGAAGCTGGCCGAGCAAAGAGCACGAGCCCGAGCACGACGAGCAGGACCCGCCCGTAACGGCAGAATCGCATCACGCACGCTCCTCTCCGTGATGATCGGATGCCCGGGAGGACCGTGAGGTGCAAGGATGGTTCCGCGCCGATCACCTGCGCTGGCCGGCTGCCGAGGAGCCGCGGTATAATGGCGCGACGTCACATCGCCCTCCGACAGGGCCGTCACAATGGGGAGGAGACCGCGTGAGCGACCGGACAGAAACGGCAGGGTCGAAGACGGATGGATTGGTCGACCGAATCATGCGGCGACTCGGCACGCGCTTTTCGGAGCCAGGGCGGGGGAATCCGCGCGGGAGCGGCGTCGACTCCAGCACGCCGACCGCCCCCCCTGCAAGCCCGGACGAGCTGTATCGTCAGGATTGGGATGCCCTTGCACGCGCAGACGCACTGACCGCGATTCTAAGTCTGGAACCAGGAGCTCCGACGAATGAAGCGGCATTCGACGCGGCCGGGCGAGGGGACGCCGATCGTCTGCGACGCTTCGTCTCCGCGGAGTCCGTTGTCCTGAGCGTCGGCTGCGGTATCGGGAGGGTAGAGAAGCATCTCGCTCGCCACTGCCGGCGGCTCTGTGCGATCGACGTCTCCGACGAGATGATCGCGCGAGCCCGCCAGTGGACGGCCGGTGTCTCGAACGTCGAGTTTTTTCGAACGAGCGCGACGGATCTGTCGCTCTTCCCGGACGACACCTTCGATTTCGCCTATTCTCTCCTCGTCCTCCAGCACCTGGAGTACGAGGACGCGTTCCTGGCCTTGCGCGAGATTGCCCGGGTCCTCAAACCGGGCGCGCCTGCACTGGTCCAGTTCCCCAAGCTGACGTCGCCCGTCTACGCGGCGGCATTCGCGCAGCAGGCTACCTCGCGGGATCGTTCGTCAGCACGGATGCGTTTCTATACGCGTGACCTCGCCGAGCAGATCCTGTCACTGGCCGGCCTCACGATCGTCGAGATCGCGCTGCGGGCTCACGGGGCCGAGGACCCCAATGAGCTCGAGCTGGTCGTGCGTCGCGCAGCCGAACGCGGAAAGCCTGGCGGTCAGGTGGCATCGCCACCTGGCGCGGCTACGCCCGAGTCGGGGCCCGAGAGCACCGGACGGTATGAATGAGCCGGTAGCCGTCCGATCTCCTCTCGCGGTGGGAGAGGATGCGGGCGAGGGGCGGAGATCGTATGTTATGCGGCGGATCCACGCCCGCGGCCCGGCCGTCTCCCAGGAGGAGAGGGAGATAACCGCTTTCCCGGCCCTTCAACCTTTCTGCTCGGCGCTGTCGCGACAGCAGGGCAGTCTCAGCGTCGCGACGCGTACGAAATCCCCGCGCGTGATGCCCCGCGCATCGACAACGGGCAGACGCTGCATCGTCGCGGGGAGGTACGCACCCGCGATCAGCGTGTACCTGCCGTTCGGAAGCCCGCGAGGCAGCGGGAGCTCGTAGGAGTCCCGCACGATCCGGCCGGGCTGCCAGGCCGACGTGGGATAACCGCCATTCCAGGGAAATCCGTCGCTTTGCGCGACGAGCTTTCCGTTCGCGTCGAGAAGCTGGACGAAAACGCTGTAGTCCTGACCGGGCGCGAGCCGTGCCTGCCAGTACAGGGCCAGGTCGAGCGCGTCAGGGCGAACCTCGACCGGTCCGGCTCCGACCAACGCCAGCACGTCGCCGAGCTGCGCCCCGAGCGGTGTTAGCCCGCTGATCGTGCCGGTCGGAAGATCGTCGGGGTAGGCGACCAGGATCGTTCCCACGTCGAGCTGCTCAACCCGCCGACCGTCAATCGTCGACGTCGGCAGGGTTGCCCACGAGGGAACCCGGAAGAAAACAAGCTGGACGCGGTAGAGGCCTCGTGGCAGCGAGGTGGGGAGCGGGACGGCGAGCCGGTCCTGTTTCAGATCGCCGCGCTGCAGCATCGGTGGACGATCCAATGGGACGACCGGTGTGTCCGCCTCGGCGCGAACGGCCCCGTTCCAGTCGATCAGGCGCCCCACGATCATCACGTGCTCGCTCAGGGCCGACACGGCCAGAAGCCGCACCTGAAGGTGGAGCGTATCCCCGGGGACCGACTGCTCATTCGCGAGACTCGTGTCGAGCAGGACGAGCTGGCTGCCGACCCGGTACGCGGAGCGGGCTTCGGGGCTGCCCGGGTCCTCGAGCGCGTTGAGAAGATCCCGATGGACGAAGATGCGGATCGTGGGGTCGTCGGCCACGACGTGATCGACCAGGGGATTGGGCCTCGGCGCATCCGCGGACCGGTCGGTGATGACGATGTCGGTAGTCTCCTTGCCCGAGGGGCTGAGCGGCGCTCCGAACATGGGAACCCAGGCCGCGTCGACGTGAATTGGAACGCCGGCCTTTTCGAGCTGCAAAATGATCGCGGCCGCGCTGGGCCAGATCGGATGGTGCAGCTGAATCAGAAAGGGTCCATCCGCGACTCGCCCAAGGTATTCTTCGAGGTGCGTCGCGAGTGCGCGGTATCGATTGGACTGCTCGGTCGGGAAGAGGGAACCGATCGGGCTCGCCCGCAGGCTTACGTCGGCGATCAAGAGAACCGACACCAGGGCGGCGAGCGCGCCAGCCGGCCGGAACCGTCGGAGCCAGGAGCTTGAGCCGCCGGCAGCAGTGGGGACGAGAACGCTCGCGATCGCGATCCACTGAATCAAGCCGAGGGCCGAGGCCCAGACGATCAGATAGCTCTCCAGCTCTCCTTCGATGTGGAGGGTTGCCCAGAGGGCGACCCAGAAGCCGAGCGTCCCGAACGCGCCAAGGACCGCACGGTACCCCTGGCGCAGCCGGAGCGCCTGGAGAAAGGCCAGGTGGAGCAGCGCCACCTGAAGGACGGCAAAGACGTCCCAGGGAGCCGTCGAGCCGCCGGTCGTCGCGGACCGTCCCGCGATACGCGCGAGGAGCAGCATCGGACCGGGCAGCTGCCGAGCCAGGGCATCGAACGCCTCGGCAAGTCCGTGAGCGGGGTACCGGCTCGCCGTGAAGAACTCGAACAGCAACGTCAGATTTCCCGGGTGGCGAGTGATCTCCTCGACCGCGACCGGCAGCCAGATCAGCCCTCCGAGGACGACCGAAATGACCGTCCAGAACGCGGAAACAGTCGGTTTCCTCGCGGGCAACCCGAGTCGCTCTCGAACCGCGGGCATCGTCCAGACGAGGAGCGTTGCGAGCGAGAACATGCCAACCAGTGGAGTGTAGGAGATGTGCGTCTGGATCAGAAACGAGCCGACGCCGACCGCCGCCGGGAGAAGTGCGCCGTGGCCGAGGCAGAGCTCGACGCAAAGCACGATGAACAGAGCAAACGGGAGGACCGTGACGTACGGGTTCCAGGGATTGGCGAAGAATCCCGGACCTGGCGCGGCCACGACGGCGGGAAGCAAGATCGCCACGCTGCAAAAGATCGCCAGCGGGTGGTGACGGAACGAGATAAGCAGGATGGCCAGGCACGAGATCGTACCGATCGTCAGTGCACTCAGCTGGAGGCTCACGGGGTCGTGCGCCGTCAGCTGGTAGAGCGGTGCCATCAGGTAGAAGTAGATGGGACCCGGATGATGCCAGCCGAAACGGGAGTACGGACCGGTAAGCTGCTGCCCTTTCGTCGCCTGGAGCGTGTACAGCTCGAGAACGGCGAGGTCTCCATCCGGGACCGGCGTCCCCGAGCGGTTCGCCAGCATCCACTGGACCAGAGATGCCAGCGCGACGCCGAGAGCGCCGGGCCCGGCGATGGCGGCGCAGAAAAAGAGTGCGAATCGGAAAGACCGAGTGGCTCCGACCACGCTCGCGCGCGCGGCGAGCATCTTCGCGGCCGCGACGGCTCGCGGCCGCGGATTGGCCAGGATCATCTCCTCCGGCCGACGAACCGCTACAGTCGGACGACACCAACCGCGCGGCGCTCGAAGATGTGGACAGTGTCGACGAAACGCATCGTGCCGGACCGGTAGGTCATCACCAGCGAGTGCGTGCGGGCACCGCCACCGAAGAAGTGCACGCCTTTGAACAGCTCGCCGTCGGTGATGCCGGTCGCGGCGAAGATCAGATTCGAGCCACTCGCGAGATCCTCGGTGCGATAGACCCTGTCCAGATCGATACCCATCGAGCGGGCGCGTTCTGCCTCGGCGTCGTCGCGCGGCCGAAAACGCGCCAGGATCGCGCCCCCGAGGCAGCGCAGCGCCGCAGCCGCGAGGACGCCCTCCGGCGCGCCCCCGATGCCCATCACGGCGTGGACGCCGGTCCCCGAGACCGCCACCGAGATCGCCGCCGATACGTCGCCGTCAGGAATCAGCATGATGCGCGCGCCGGCCTCTCGCACCTCCTGAATAAGCTGCTGATGGCGCGGACGCTCGAGGATCACCACGGTGAGATCCTCGATCCGCCGATTCAGCGAGTCAGCGATGATCTGAAGGTTCGCACGCACCGGATAGTCCAGGTTGACCTTGTCGGCAGCAGGGGGACCGACGATCAGCTTCTCCATGTAGGTATCAGGTGCGTGCAGCAGGCCGCCACGATCCGACGCGGCGATGATCGATAAGGCATTGGGGACGCCGCGCGCGACCAGGTTGGTTCCCTCGACGGGGTCGACGGCGATGTCGACTGCCGGGCCGCGTCCGGTCCCCACGCGCTCATCGATGTAGAGCATCGGCGCCTGGTCGCGCTCGCCTTCGCCAATGACAATCGTTCCAGCAACGTCGATCTCGTCGAGCATCTGACGCATCGCTTCGACGGCGGCCTGATCAGCGTGATCGTTGTCGCCCTGGCCCATCCAGCGGGCCGCTCCAAGCGCTCCAGCTTCGGTGACGCGTAGAAACTCCATCGACAGCTGTTTCTCGACCAATGTACGTCTCCTCGCGGTTCAAGCGTTCCCGCGGACCCCGGGATGTTTCCCTGCTGAATCTACTATACTACTAACCGGACGTCCTGGGAGAGGAGATTGGCCGGCGAGTCTCCCGCCACCCGAGCATCCACCGTGGCAAGGTCGTTGCCTCTTACAGTTCGAACCTGGGGAGATGGCAGTGTTTAAGAGAATCCTGGTGCCAATTGACGGCAGTGACACGGCGTGGGTGGCGCTGAACAAGGCGATCGATCTGGCGAAGGATCAGGGGGCACGATTGCGGATTATCGAGATCGTCGACCTGGGGCCGCTGTTCCGAGCATCGCTCAGCGGTGTGAACCTGGCAGATATCGAGCAGGCGATCATCCAGGATTGCCAGAAGGATCTGGCACGGGCAGAGTCCCTGGCACGCGCGGCTGGAATCGTGCCCGAAACCGCGCTGATCGAAGGAAGTGGCCGGCGTATCAGCGACGAAATCGCCGACGACGCGAGCCGGTGGTCAGCCGATCTGATTGTGATGGGCACGCACGGGCGTCACGGCATCGAGCGCTTTGTCCTGGGCAGCGTCGCCGAGGGAGTAGCGCGCACGGCGACCATGCCGGTCATGCTGATTCGCAGTGCCTAGCGTGGGACCAGGGGAGTAGCCAGGGGCTACTCCCAGACGTCTCCCTTGCGACGGCGCTAGCGTCGCCTGCCCGGCCATCGCCTGCAGTCAATCCGCGCGTCCACGAGGAGCCCCTTGCTGTCCCTCCGCGTGAGACGTCTCGTGGACGCGGACCAGTGACGTGCCACCGGTCGCCCGGAACGGGTATCAGGTCGTCTGCTGCAGGCGCCGACCGCAATGGAAGCAGAAGCGGAAATATGCCGGGCTACGCGCGCCACATCCTGAGCAGGTCGTCGCGGGCTGGTCGCTGCCGACGAGCGAGGCCGCTTCCTCGGGCACTGGCGGAAGTGGCCCCTCCGCCCCGGCTTCGTCCCCTCGCCCGATCTGCTGCTCGATCACGCGGAGCGTCTCCGCCCGAAGTCGCTCCAGGCTCGGGCCGAGCGAGGTGAGGACGCCAACCGCGATGCCCTCGCCCTCCCGCAGGAGGCCAAGAAGCAGGTCCTCGGTGTCGATCGACCGGTGGCCTAGCCGCCGCGCCTCGTCGACGGCCGCGCCGAGCGCCTGCCTGACCCGCGGCGTCAGGCTGAGACGCGCGCCAGGCTGGAGGTTGCCTCGCCCGACCCTCGCCTCAACCGCGGCGCGGACCTGCTCGAGAGTCAGGCCCAGGTTGGCCAGGACCCGAGCCGCCCGACCCTGGCTCTCCGACATCAGCCCGAGCAGCAGATGCTCGGTTCCGATACGATTGTGTCCCAGGCGAATGGCTTCCTGCTGCGCCAGGTTCATCGCGGTTCGTGCGCGCTCGGTAAACCGATCGAACACGCGCGTGCGCAGCCCCCGGGTGCCCACCAGGAACGGATTCGTCCGAATCCACTCGCCAAGGCTCCACTGATCGGTCGTGGCCGACCCGATCTGGTCGCGCTGCATCTCCTGTCGTCGGCTTTCGGCCGCGCGCCGCACGTAGGCACGTAGCTCCTCCTCTGGCACGAACCACTCGCGGCCAACCTGGTACCCGAAGAGCAGGTTCTCGCGCAGGTACCGCGCCACCGTGGTCCGGTCCAGCCCGAGAACGTAGGCGGCTTCGTCGAGCGTCAGCGCCGATCCGAAGATCTCTTCGCGCAGGGCCTTCGCCCGCTCGCTCGGAGCCTCACCACTGTAGCCACCAGTCTCCATCTCCTCGGCACGGGTCGTTTCGTCAGTGCTCATCTGATCCCCCTCACTTACCCCCAACGTGCACCGGTGCGTTTACCACCTCCGGCGCCTCCATCGTCATTATACGCTAATTGAACCATTTTCGAAACGTTAGATCGTCGAAACTTCGTCAATTCTCTCAAGCTCATCCAGCACTCGTTTCATCCAGGCGAGGTTCTCCTCGAAGGACGGCCGGGAGCGACGTCCGGCCGCTCAGACGAGATCGGCCGTGACGACCGCCGATCGTCACGGCCAGCGGAGCCGTGCACGTTCCTCTCGTCTCTCTGCTATCATGCGATCCACGCGACCGCGGCGCCCCTGCTGAGCTGGTTCGCGCTGGAGGAGATCCATACGATCTGCGCATTCCGACGCTCGAGCGACTGCGTGCGACGTTCTGGAACCCGGACAATCCCCGGGTGCTCGTGCCCACGCTATTCGGCGTTGGCTGGAGCGTGAACCTCTACGCTCGGCTCGACGCCGTGGGTGGCGTGCGCCCTCGCCGGGAGGAAGGGTAGGCAGACGGACCGGGGAAAGCTGATCGACGGGCGCCTGCCCCCAGACGTTCTCGCGCCGGGTTGGTACGCTCGATCGCGACGCGGTAGTGCGCTCGGCGAGGATTGAAGGAACGGCCAGAGCCGCGTCGGCGCGGGTGACTCTGGACGGTGCCCCAGCACCGACGAGCCACTGGCATCCCAATTGCGTCCGCCCGGCCCATGAGCCAGAGCTGGGTCCGCAGGCTGATTATCGTCGCCATTGGCCTCGTCATCTTTGGCGGAAGCGCCGCCCTGGCGCGTCAGGGCCGCTTCCGGCACCTTCTGCCGCCCGTCGCGGGTCTGCTCCCGGGTGGAATCCCGCCGTCCACGCCGCTCGGCACGTCCTGCGTGCGCGACCCGGCCGACCTCCCGCCACCGCCAGCCGGCCCCGACGGTCGCCCCGCAAACTACCTGCACACCTGCGGCAGCCGCATCTACGATTCGCATGGCCGCGAGGTGCGGATCACCGGCGTGAACTGGTCAGGAATGGAGACGAGTGACTACGTGCCCGGCGGGCTGGGAAATCGAAACTGGCAGGAGATTCTCGATCAGGTCGCCGCGCTCGGCTACAACACGATCCGCATCCCCTTCAGCAGCGAGGCGATCGACGCGGGACAGCAGATCGGCGGCGTGAACTTCGCGCTCAACCCAGACCTTCAGGGGCTGAGCGGTCTCCAGATGCTGGATCGTCTGGTCGAAGGTGCGCGAGCCCGCGGCCTCAGGGTGATTCTCGACCGGCACCAGCCCACCTCGAGCGGTCGGACCGCGCTGTGGTACACCACGGACGTTCCCGAGGAGCGCTGGATCGCCGACTGGCGGATGCTGGCAGCGCGCTACCGTGGAAACGACACGGTGATTGGCGTCGACCTGGCGAACGAGCCGCACGGCCCGGCGACCTGGGGAACCGGAGATCCCGCCACCGACTGGCGCCTCGCCGCCGAGCGGGCCGGTAATGCCGTCCTGGACGCGAATCCGTACCTGCTCGTCTTCGTCGAGGGCATCGAGAACTATCAGACCGATCACTTCTGGTGGGGTGGCAACCTCGACGGCGTCCGCGCGGCGCCGGTTCGCCTGTACGTGCCAAACCGCGTCGTCTACAGCCCCCACGACTACGGCCCGTACGTCTCGGATCAGCCGTGGTTTCACGCCCCGACCTTTCCGCGCAACCTGCCCCAGGAGTGGGACCAGCACTGGGGATACATTCAAGAGCAGGGAATTGCACCGGTCGTCGTCGGCGAGTTCGGCGGGTGGTCGTTCGGAAGCGATCCGGATGGCCAGTGGCAGCGCGCGCTGCTCGACTATCTTCGCGCTCACCGCATCGGCTTCCTCGTCTGGGCACTCAACCCGACCTGGGACACTGGCGGCATTCTTCGGGGCGACTGGCAGACGGTCGACGTCGCGAAGCAGAGTGCCTATCGGCCGTTGCTGGCGACGCCGCTGGATACTGGCCCAACCGGCACCTTCGGCCGTGCCCCAACGCGCCTCAAGGTACTGTTCCGTCAGGACGCGGCGAGCGCTGCGTCTGGCGAAACTGCCTTCAGCTTCCGTATCTTCAACGACGGACCGACCACGATCGATCTGAGCCGACTGGAGGTACGCTACTGGTTCCGGGCGGCGCCGGTCGATCCATCGATCCTGCGCCCGGTGATCGAGTCGGGCGATCTCCCCGGCGCGACCGTCCAGGCCAGCGTCGTGCCGACGAACCGCGGGGGGCAGACCTTCTTCTTAAGCATTCGCTTCGCCCGGGGCTCCGGTTCGATCCAGCGCTACCGTACGAGCGGAGACGTGACGGTGCGATTCCAGAAGCCGGCGATGGCGCATCTGCCGCCGACCGCCGATTACAGCGTCGCCGGATTGCCGTCGCCGGCCGGCGGCTTCACCGAGTGGGACCGGGTGACGCTGTACCTGGACGGGCGCCTGGCGTGGGGGCAGGAGCCGCCGGGCTCGTCGGCACGACCGTGAGTGACGTGGTCATACCGAGCTGGGCGTGGTTCCCGATCGGGCAGGTCACCTGATAGGTGCCGGCCGGAAGGGTTACCTCCCAGACGATCGTCTGGCGCGGCTGAATCGGCGCCGTTCGTTCGTCGACACCGTGCCCGACGATCCGCAGAGCGTGGACCGTGTGCCCCAGGTTGGCGATGACGAAGCGCAGCGTTCCGGCCGGTGCTTTCGCGCGTGAGAGCGTGATCTGCCATTCACTCAGGTCGACGTTGAGATCGCGATCCTGGGGACGGGTTCCGGCCGGAAGGACCGTCGGGCTCGGGACCGGCGCTCGCGGCGACGTTGCCGTGGGCAGCCCTGGCGCCGTGACCGAACGAATCCGGTAGATCGCGTGGAGATCAGAATAGTACAGGGCGCCGTCCGGGCCGGTTTCGGCGTCGAGGGTGCAGCCGGGCGTCACGGTCTCTTCGTCGGCGATACGATCGAAGCTCTCTGGCGCGAGGCGAATCCGTCGGAGCTGGCCCTCGTGGTAGGTACAGTAGAAGAGATCGTTGGTCCACTGCGGGATCTGGCTGCCGCGATAGAAGGTCAGGCCGGTTGGCGCGATGACCGGGTTGTACACCGCGATCGGGTCGATCAGTCCTGCCTTGTCCTGGAAGCCCGACGGTGGCCAGCCATAGTTTCCGCCGCGAACGATCAGATCTAGCTCGTCGTTGTCGCCCGGGCCGTTCTCGGTGGCGAACATCGCTTGCGTAACCGGGTGGAAGTCGAAGCCAAAGCTATTGCGAAGACCGTACGCCCAGACGGCAGGCTGCTTTCCCTTCTGCCCCACGAAGGGGTTATCGGACGGGATCGATCCGTCAGGATTGATCCGGAGGATTTTGCCCGCGAGGGACCCAAGATCCTGCGAATCCGCCATGTGGTCGTTCTCGCCGACGGACACGTACAGCTTCCCATCGGGTCCAAATCGGAGACGTCCGGAATCGTGGATCGGACCGGAGGGGAGGTTCGGCAGGATCGGCGTGAGATGGGTCCCGTGGTTGTTCACGTCGGTCAGACGAACGACCTGATTCGGCCCGGCCAGACCCCCGGCAGCCTTCTGTGTATAGAAGACGTACACGTAATGGTTCTGCGCGAAATGCGGATCCAGAGCCAGGCCGAGTAGTCCGGTCTCGGGCTGCTGCGCGACGTCGAACGTGTAGAAGGGGCTGGGCAGAAGGACGCCGTTCTGCACGATGCGGATGCGACCGGTCTGAACCTCGGTGAAGAACAGCCGGCCGTCTGGCGCGAATGCCATCGCGGCCGGAAAATCCACGCCGGTGACGAAGGTCTCCTTGACCGTTCCAGGGGGCAGATGCTCGGTCGGTGCCGTGTGCGCGGGCGATGCCGTGGGCGCCGGAACGAGCGTGGGCAGCGCGATCGCGCCGGTCGACGGCTGGACCGCCGTCGCCAGCCGCGGCTGGCTGGAGGCCAGAGCCACGGCCGTCGGTCCGTGACCCACCGGAATCGACGCGACCACACGCCGCCGTGCAACGTCGATGACCGCGAGTGTTCCGCTTCCCTGGTTGGCCACGTATGCCCACCGCCCGTCGCTGCTCACGGCGATGGCGGCCGGATTCCGTCCGACGCCGATCGTATCCCCGACGAGTCGCGTGGTTCGATCTACCACCCAGACCGCACCGGCGTCGCCCCCGGTGATGAAGATATTGCCCCCCGAGTCGATCGCGGCCTCGGTGGGCCGACCCGGCAGGACGACGCGAGACGCGACGACTCCCGTTGGCCCATCGACCGTGACGAGCTGATTGAGGGTGTCGACGACCGCGTACACTTGCTGTCCGTTCGGGTCGGCAAGGATGGCGAGCGGCCCACCACCGACCGGGATCTCCTGGAGCAGCCTGCCCGACCGCGCGTCGAGTGCCCAGATGAGCCCGCTCCCGCGCCCGGCGACGTAGACCACCTCCCTCGTCGACTGGCGCGCGGTGCTCAGCGCGTCGACCAGCCGGCGGAGCTGCATGCCCGGGCTCTGCTGGCCGATCGCGATCTCCCCCAGGCGATCCTGGTGCGCGGCACCCAGGAAGGTGACCCGCGCCGGATCTCCGACGGTGACGAAAGCTCGCTTTCCATCCGCCGAGAACGCGACCGAGCGCGGCTGCCCGTCCAGACGCGTCGTCGTCTGCTGACCGGTGGCGACGTCGACGAGATGGAGATCAGTCTCGCGCGGATTGGCGCTGAACGCCCAGACCGTGTGGCGGTCCGGCCCGAC
>CADDYW010000093.1 GCA_902810745.1 Chloroflexota bacterium
GTCGTGGGCGGGGCGGGCCCCGTGGCCGGGCGATTTCCGCCTGGTCAGACGGCGTCCGGCCCCTGTCCACCGATCGTTCCCCTTTTCCTTACCCTCGCCGAACGCGCCGCCACGTGCTGACGCGTGAGATTGTTCGGCTGGAGCCCGAGCTGAGTACGGCGATCTACGGATCGCGCGGAATGGACCGGGACGAGATTGTCCTGATCGAGCGCTCCACCCGGTCGCGGAGGGGCAAGGGATCAGGAAGGGCGGTGGATCGACAAGCTGCCTTACCAGCCACTGTCTCTTTGCCCTCTAGTAAAAAAGGGGGGAGGACGACGGTCTTCTCGCTCGTCTGGTACGTCGGCCGGCTCGGTTTGCGCGGCGCCCTCGCGATCGGCGATCGGCAGCGAGAAGCTGAAGGTCGAGCCGCGACCGAGCTCGCTCTCGACCCAGATCTGCCCGCCGTGCGCTTCGACCAGGCTCTTCGAGATGTAAAGACCGAGACCCAGCCCGCCGTGCCGCTCGCGCCCGGCCTGTGCCTGGTAGAACTGCTCGAAGAGCTGCGTGACCTCCTCGGGAGCGATGCCCGGACCGCGATCGGCGATCGCGGTGACGACCGTCGATTCGACGCGGCGCGCGGAGACGGTGACCGGCGCGTCGGCGGGCGAATGTCGGAACGCGTTGGTGAGCAGGTTGAAGAAGATGCGCTCGAGACGGGCGACATCCGCGAGGACCGGCGGCAGGTCCTCAGGGAGATCCAGGATAATCCGGGCAGGATCGACCAGACCCTCCAGGCGACGGTGGAGGTCCCGGAGGTACTCGTGCAGGTCGATGGTCTCCAGGTTCAAGGATAAGCGTCCGGTCGCCAGGCGTGTCGAGTCGACGAGGTCCTGGATCATCACGGTCATCCGACGCGCGCTCGTCACGATCGCCTCGGCGCTCTCGCGCACGATCGTCGCGCGGCGGGGTTCGCGCCGGATGAGCTGCGCACGTCCGAGGATGATCTGGAGGGGCCCCCGGAGATCGTGCGACGTGATGTGCAGGTAATCTTCGCGGGCTTGCTCGGCGCGGCGAAGCTCCGTAATATCCCAACAGGTAATGATCGCGAGCTCGACCTTTCCGTCCGTGCCGCGCAGCGCGTTGCAATTGAAGACCAGATGGCGCGGCCCCTGATTGGTGCTGATCCAGATCAGCTCCTGCTCCCGGACCTGCTCACCGCGCAGCACCCGATTGACCGGCCACTCGTCGAACGGGAGCAGCGTGCCGTCGAGGCGGCGGAGGTCGGGACGTTTCGCGGGGGATTGTCCGGGCTGCTCGACCCCGACGATCTCCCGCGCGGCGTCGTTCAGCAGCACCGGCCGACCGGAGGGGTCGACCACGGCGATGGCGTCCGGAAGGGTCACGAGGAGCGCGCTCAACTGGGCGTGCAGCCGCGTGGCGTTCTCCGCGAGCTCCTGCTCGCGAATACTGGACAGGAGCAGACGCTCGTTCATCTCCCGGATCTGGTCGCGCCATTCCTGCTGGCGCCTCCGAGCCAGCTCCTGCTCGGTCGTATCGGTGACCATCAGCACGACCCCCTCGACGGGTCCCCGGGATCCGAACGGCAAGACGTCGTAGCTCCAGTAGGCCGGAGGACCTCGCGGCGCCGGACGCGGCACGTTGAGACGGCGCTCCGGCTGGCCAGCGTGGAACACGCGATCGAGTGACGCGTCGATGCCGTGACGCGTGGCCTCGGGGATGGCGGCGGCGAAAGGGCGTCCGAGCAGATCTTCCTGTCGGAGACCAAAGAGGCGATCAAAAGCGCGATTCGCGTAGAACACGGCGTGCTCGGCACCGCGTAGTGCCGCGATGGCAACGGGTGACTGATCGATTAGCGTCCGACACAGGGCGTCGACGTCGGTCAGCGACTCGAACCTCGCCAGATCGTGCGCCCAGGGCTGCGATTGCCAGTCGACGTAGTCGGACTCACGGTTCTCCACGGTGGCCTCCGTGGCACTTCGCTCCTCGGATCAGGAGAGACACGGGGATCTGCCCGCGGGAGCAGGAATGGCTCGGCCGGCCAGGCAGCCGGGCGCGCCCCGCGGGACCGTCCATCCAGGGCGGAAACGGCACCGTACGTGTGATCTGCAGTCCAAGCAGCACATCGGTCTGCGCCTCGCCCTCGCGCACGTACATCTACACGACGTAGCGTACATCGTTCCATGTCTCCGCACAAGCCCCATCGTGTCACAGGGGCCGCGCCACGGGCCGATAGATCGTCCGCCCTGCCTCGACCACGCGGAGCGCATAGTTCAGCGCCACCAGTCGGTCGAGCGCCGCGTTCAGCACCGGGCGCCGAAGGCCGGTCGCGTCGGCGAGGGCATCGACCGTCGCTTCGCGTGCCTCGATCAACGCGTGCAGCACCGCCACCTCGCGCTCGCTCAGTCCGGGAAAGACGGGCGGCGCGGGGGCGGCGCGCTCTGGAGAGCCGGTGATCAGGCCACGGTAGCCGGTGAGCATCGCTCCAACTACCAGGCCACGCGGCGTGATATCGTACTCGCGCAGCTCCTTGCTGTGCTGGCTGCTCCGCATCTTCACCACCGTGATCATCTTGCGGAGCCGGCCCTCGAGCTCGATGTAGCGCTGCAAGATGATGTCGTCGGCCAGGAACGACACCTCGTGCGGGCTGAAGCGAAGATCCGTGTACGTCTCGATGACCTCGACGGTCATCAGCACGGTGATGCCGACACCGGTGAGTGCGCCGACCAGGCGATAGAGCGACTCGCGAAAATCCTCGCGGAACGTCGGGGCCAGCGCCAGCTCGAACCCGGACAGGGAGTCGATGACGACCCGTCGCGCATGGATCTGACTGACCGCCTCGCGAATCTCGGTCAAGGCCTCGTCGACCGAGAGATCGAGCGGCCGCAGGTAGATGACCCGTAGCTGATTCTGGCGGATCATCTCGGACAGGTCATACCCGAGCGTCGCCGCCCGAACCAGGTAATCCTGTGGATGCTCCTCGAAGACAGCGATGACCCCGGGCTCGCCGTGCCGCACGCCCTCGGCGACGAACTGCGTCCCGAAGACCGTCTTGCCGGAGCCGGAAGGGCCGGCCAGGAGCACGGCATCGCCGGCCGGAATGCCTCCGCCGAGCATGTCATCCAGCCCGGGAACGCCGCTGGGGATACGTGCTCTCGGCTCGATCCGCGGCACGACCTCGAGACGTGGAATGAGCCGTGGGTAGACCTGAATGCCATCGTCGGTGATGCGGAAGGTGTGGAGACCTGGCATTGGCGACGCTCCGCGCTCCTTGACGACCTGCAGCTTGCGGACGATCGAATTTCTCTCGACGCTCTGGTGCAGCCAGATGATCCCGTCGGCGACGGAAAAGGCCGGATTTTCCTGCATCTCCGTGTCGCCGTACTCACCGACGAGGAACGCCGTGGCCTGCCAGCTCGCCAGATAAAGCGCGAGGCGCTGGACGAATGCCTGGAGCTCGAGCTCGCCCCCGGCGCCGCCGCCGGCCGATCGGATCACCGTGCGAAATGAATCGACGACAACCATGCTCGGCGCGCTCTCCTCGACCACGCGGACGATCTCGCCGAGGACCTTGCTCAGGTCCGCGTTGAGCACCACCTGACTCAGATTCACGAATCGAATGATGTCGTCGACCCGCGCCGGATCAAAGAACGAGAACGTCTGCTGATAGCGCAGCATCTTGATGGGCGGCTCGCCCAGGACGGTGAAATAGAGCGCACGCTGCTCGGCCGACGCGTTGGCAAAGGTGATCTGCTGCGCCAGGGTGGTCTTCCCGGTCCCGGGCCCACCCGCGATCAGATTGAACGAGAATTCCGGGATACCTCCGCCGAGCACCTGGTCGAGGCCAGGCACACCGCTGGGAATCCGTCGAATTGCGACAGGTGGCGCATCGCTCATGCGTCCATCTCCTCCGAGTCCAGCCTCGACATCTCTGCTGGCAGGTGTGGCCAGACCCCGCGCAGCAGCTTCCAGAACAGCGAGTCGCCGACAAAAGTGTCGAGGAGCCAGAAAAATGCGCCCAGCAACGCAATCAGCCCCTCCCGCACCTCGGAGGCATCTCGCCCCTGCACGCTCGTCTGCAGGCCACGCAGACGATAGGCATCCGGCTGAAGCTCGGCGACGACCCTCTCGAGAAACGGGCACTCGGCTTTCGCCAGGCTCAGCGAACGCCGGGCAAGCGCGTCGAAGCCCGCGGGCCCGACGAGCTCAACCAGTCGCCGGTAAAGACGATCGAAAGACTGCTGCGTCGCCTGGGCGAGTGCCTCCGGGCTATGGTCGTCTCCCACCTCCCGACGCAGGAGGCGCCAGGCGAGGTCGCGTTCTCTCTTCGCTCTCTCGTTCATCTAGCTCTCGTTACCCGTCGTAAGCCGGTCCAGGGCTCCGATCGAGCGGGCCAGGCCCGATGCCTCGCGCGGCAGGTCACCGGCGCTCCCCCCCGCGTCCGAGTGTTCGACGCATCTCCGCGGTGATTCGCGTGATGCCGGCGAGCACACCTTCGGCAGTTTCGCTGGGCCGTCGCACGCGGAGGCCGTGGTCGTCGATCACGTACTGTCGAATCGACGCGTCGAAAGCACTGTCGCGCATCTTCAGAACCGAGAGGACGCGGTACATCTCACCACGAAACTCGACCCAGCGCAGAAAGACAAGATTTTCCGAGAGAACTGCCAGCGGCGTCCCGGTGAAGTCCAGCTCGGGTCCGATCACCTGCGGTACCTCCTCGACGACGAGGGTCGTGGTCAGGTGATGCTGCAGCCAGCCCGCCAGCGCCGCCATGTAGCCACGCGCGGGTCGCGATCGGCTCGTTGCCTCTTCGATCTCGCTGATACTGTCGATCACCACCCGGCGCGGAGCGACCCGCTCCAGCGTCTCGAGCATCTCCCAGGTCACGCGATCAAGATCCAGATCGACCGGTGCGCGATGGAAGATCTCGACGTAGCCACCCTTCACGGCCCCGCCAAGATCGATGTGAAAAGAGCTGGCCTTATCCAGCAGCTGCTGGCGTGTCTCGCGGAATCCGATAAAAACGCCTCGCTCGTCTCGCGCCACGCCTTCCATGAGAAAGTGCAGCGCGGCGAGCGTCTTGCCCGTCCCGAGAGCACCGGCGAGCAGTGTCACGCTGCGCGCGCGGGGCCCGCCGTTCATCAGCACATCCAGCTCGGGCAGGCCGGTCGGCACGCGGTCGTGGCTCAGACCGATGTCTCGCGGCGTAAAGATCGCCTCGAGCCGCGGATAGACCGTCAGGCCGCTCTTGTCGATCTGGAAGGAATGCTTGCCGGTGAGCGGATCCATTCCCCGCATCTTGCGGATCCGGATCCGTCGCAACGACTGCGCTCCGACGTCTTCCGCTTCCAGCACAATAATATCATCGGCCATTGTGAACTCGGGGAACTGGTACTCGACGCTGGCCGAGATCCCGCTGCTGGTGACGATCGTCGTGCACTGGTACGCGGCTAGGGCCGCGCCCAGCTCATAGATGAAGGTCCGGACCTCCGGTCGGTCAGGATAAAGGTCGTGGAACGACATGAGTCCGTCGATCACCACGACGGTTGCCCGGTGCTCCTGGACGCCCCGAATCAGTGCCTCCGAGACGGCGGCGAGGTTCTCCTTGATCAGCGGGTAGGCGCTCAGCAGGAACAGTCGAGTGCCGACGATCTGCTCATCGTAGAAGGAAAACGATCGAATGTGCCGGATCAGGCGGTGCGCTGGCTCGGAGACGGTCGAGACGTAGATCACGTTTTCGCCTGCTGCCGCCGCGTGAAAGAGGATCTGGAGGCACAACGTCGTCTTGCCCGTCCCCGCCAGTCCAATCACCAGGATCACGTCCTCGCGTGGGATTCCGCCGCCAAGAAGGCGGTCCAGGTTCGGGATACCGGTGTGCAGGAGCGATGCAATCATTCTTCTCACCCGAGCGGGAGACTGAAGCTGAACGTACTGCCCACCCCAACCCTGCTTCGGGCCCAGATGCGTCCGCCGGATGCCTCGACGATCAGCCGGCTGAGATAGAGGCCGAGGCCCAGACCCCCGCGCGCCCGGCCGGCCTCGGTCTGAAAATACTTCTCGAACAGGTGGGGCAGGGCTTCGGCAGGAATTCCCGTGCCGTGATCGGTGACCGCGACCACGGCCTCGCCGTCGCGTGTCGAAACGCGGACGTCGATCGGCGATTCGGGCGGCGAAAACTTTAGCGCGTTCGAGAGGAGGTTGACAAGGACCCGGGTGATGAGGCGGCGATCACATCGCACAACCGGTGCGCGGCCCGGCGATGCGACGTGGATGCGCCGCTGCTCGGCCTCGACCGGCAGCGCCGCGATGGCCTCACGAATGAGCGCCGCCAGGTCGGTCAGCTCCGGCTCGAGCACGGGCTTACCCGCCTCGAGCCGCGAGGTTTCCACCAGGTCCTGGATCAGCGCGTCCATGCGCCGTGCGCTGTCGAGGATGGCCCGGGCGTGGTGTACCATCAGGGCGAGATCCGCGTGGGGAAGTGCGCGCGCGAGAAGCTGCGCTCGCCCCAGTATCGCCGTCAGCGGGGACCGGAGGTCGTGCGAGATCAACGAGATGTACTCTTCCTTCGTCTGCTCGAGCTTACGCAGCTCGGTCACGTCGCGGAAGGTGAGAACCGCCAGGGAGACGGCCTGATGCGCGCCGAGCACGGCGCTTCCATTGAAGGCAAGGCGGCGCCTCGAACCACCACGACAGACGAGGACGATCTCGAAGCTCTCGAAACGCTCGCCGCGCAGTGCGCGGCTGAGTGGCCGTTCGTCCTCGGGTAAAGGGGTTCCATCGAGGGCCCGCAGGTCGAGCCGGACCCAGTGACGCGCGCGCGTCAGTCGTCCGCGCCGGGGCAGCTCCAGGATCCGTCGGGCGACTGAGTTCGCCAGAACCAGGTTCCCCGCGGTGTCCGCGACCACGACGCCCTCGGTCAGGCTCTCGAGCACCGCGTTCCACTGGGCGGCCTGGCGGCGTGCCGCTTCGGCGAGTTCGTGCTCGTGGAGGCTGGCGAGCAGCAGGCGCTCGTTCGTCTCGCGCAGCTCCTCGAGCAGGCGAGCGCGCTCCGATTCGGGGTACGGGAGCTCAGGCGGCCCGCCACGTCGTATCTCGTCCTGCCCCTTCTGCTGTCCACTGCCTGGCGGCTGCTCTTTCGACTCCATCGCTTCTCTAGATCGCGTGCTCCGGACCGCGGTCCGGTCTGAACCCCGGTATCCCGGCGGCTCGGGAGAGGGTCGAGAGGGTAGGCGTGCATTGTCTGGGTGGATGGCATCGCTCACCGCGAGGAGAATCCGTGAACGGACCCGATGCCGGTTTGTGCGGGGATACTCCGAGAATCACCAGTTGGCTATCTGGCAGTCACTCGCGCGCGGGTCGTGGCCGGTCACGCGGGTACCTCGTCTCGACCTGCCGCCCGTGGCTTCGTGGTTCCGGCTAGGAGGACTGCTGGCGATCTGCCTCTCCTTCTGACTGCAGGGGACGCGCGGCGCCGAGATCGTTCCGGGGGATCGAACATCGACTCGAACCTCCTCGGCAACTCGGATGCCTGCATTATACACCAGACTCGCCTCCTCGGAACCACTAGATCTCGTGGTCCTCTCGGAGGTCGATCCACATCTCGGCTTACTGGACCCGGGGGAGGCTGAAGGAGAAGGTGCTGCCGGCCCCGACCTCGCTCACGACCCAGATGCGCCCTCCCTGGGCTTCGATCAGCTCCCGTGCGATGAACAGCCCGAGGCCGAGGCCCTGTCCGCGCCCGGCGCTCGTCCTCGAGCGGTAGTAGCGATCGAAGATCCGGGTCAGCTCCTCGGGCGGGAGCCCCGGCCCCTGGTCGGTCACCGACGTGACCACGTCCGCCTCCTGGACCGCGAAGGAGATGGCGACGCGGCTGTCCGGCGGGGAGTAGGCAAGAGCGTTGGCCACGAGATTGAATAGCACGCGCGCGACGTGATCCGGGTCGGCACGAACGGCCGGCAGGGATGGCGGCGCCTCGACGATCAGGCGACTGCCCTCGTGCGTGCCACGGAGCTGATTCTGCAGATCGAGGGCCAGCTCGCGCAGATCCACCGGCGCGAGGCGTGGCTTCATCTGGCCGGCCTCGAGGCGGCCAACCTCGATCAGATGCTGGACCATTCGATTGATTCGGCGAGCGGCGGCATCGATCGCCGCGAGGCTGGCGATGACCGGCCCGGCCTGGCCCGCCATCTCGAGCATCCGAGCGAGAAGCTGGGTATGTCCCTGGATCACCGAGAGCGGCGTGCGCAGGTCGTGCGAGATCGCCTGAATGTACGCCTGGCGGGTCTGCTCCTGCTCGTGCTGCGCGGTGACGTCGGCGAACGTCGCCGCCGCGCCGGTCACCCGCCGGCTACGCCCGTGAATCGGCGACGCGGCCATCCGAATCCAGGTCGTTCGGTCGCGGTCGTGGATCACCAGCACCTCGTCGCGCACGACCTCGCCGCGCAGGGCCCGCGAGATGGGCAGCTCGTCGACGGCAACGGGTGTCCCGAGCGGCGTCTCGACGCGGAGACGCCGGGCCAGCTCCTCCAGCGGCAGCGTGCGCTCGGATGGGTCGAGACCGAGGATGCGCTCGGCGCTCGTGTTCAGGCGCACGATCGCGCCGGAGGAATCGCAGATCACCAGTCCTTCGACGAGCGCGTCGACCGTCGCGTCGAGCTCGGAGGCGCGGCGCTGGAGCTCGGCGAGCAGACGGCTCCGCTCGGCCTCGGCACGTCTGCGCTCGGTGATGTCAAGATTGATCCCGATCCAGCAGGTGATGCGCCCGGCCTGGTCACGGAGAGGAACCCCCCGACTGAGCACCCAGCGGTAGCGACGGTCCTTGCCCCGGACCCGAAACTCGTGATCCCAGGGACTGCCCGCGGAGATCACGCGGGTCCAGTCTGCCCGCAGTCGCGCGTACTCGGCGTCGGGCATCCGTCCCTCCAGGCCCTCGCGCTTCAAGCTCTCGAGCGACCGCCCGACCAGATCGAGGAAGGAGGAGCTGACGAAGGTCGGCTCGCCGTCGCGGGTGGTCACCCAGATGCCGAACGGAATGAGATCGCCAATCGCGCGATAGCGCTGCTCCAGGTCGGCCAGGGCCTGGAGCACCTGGCGCAGGTCTTCCGAGCTCTGCTGAACGTGATGGCTCTCGATCAGCAGCCGACTGTTGATCTCCCGAAGCTGGCGGAGGACGCCCCCACGCTCGACGCCGACGCCCACGACAAAGTCGAAGTCATCGTGCTCGCCAATGCGTGGATCGAATGGTGAGTCATTCAGCTCCACGTCCAACTCCACGTTCCTCTTGAGGTGATCAGGCCCATTGCGCGCAGATTGTACCAGGTAGCGCGCGGAAGGACTACGGCTTGCCCCGACGATGTGGCCGCGCCGGTCCGCAAAATGCGAGACGCCGGTTCTGCACGGCGCGACGCTCCCTGCCACCTCGCCCCTCCCGGGGCGACCGATGGCCGGAGCGTGGCGGTCGACAGTCAGGAGGCGGCCCGATGTCACCGCGCCGACCGACGGTCCTGATCATCGAGCACGACCCGGACCTGCGCGAGCTGGAGGAGCTAGTCCTGTCGGGGGTCGGGTACCGCGTCGTGACCGTGCCGGCCGGCGCCGACCCGCTGCGCGTCGCGACCCGAACGCGGCCACGAGCGATCGTCGTCGGGATCCGTGAGCGCGAGCCGGCGGATTGGCAGATCGTCGATCGGCTGCTCACGACACCGGCGACCAGCAGCATCCCGGTTGTCGTCACGTCGACGGCCGAGCGGATGATCGCCGAGGCACAGGCCGCGCCCAACGTGCGACAGACGATCATTGCCCCGTACGACATCGAGGCCCTGGAAAAATCCGTCGCCGCCGCGATCGGCAGTCCACCGGCGGCGGCCCTTCTTCCCCGCGCCACTCAGCCGGTCCCCGGAGCATTCGTCGCGGCCGCCGATGCGCTCAGTCGCCGCGCGCGCGTCACGATCCTCGCGACCCTGCACGACCTGCTGCAGATCGAGGAGTTCCGAGCGCGCTTTCCCGAGCTCACGCGCGGGCTGAGCAACAATCTCGCGCAGATCCTCGGGGCGATAATCGAGGGACTCCGTCGGGGACTGTCGCCGGATCAGGTGTTCACCGTTCCGAAGATCCTCCAGGCGATCAAGGAACACGACCAGCTCCGCCACGAGCAAGGAATCCCGGTTGCGCTGGTCCTGCGGGAAGACCAGCTGCTGCGCGCTCAGACCGATCGCTGCCTGAGAGACGTGATCGGGCAGCCGGGGCTCGACGCGCTCGCGGCGTTCGACGTCTCCCAGCAGATCAACGCTTACTTCGACGAGCTCATTCGCATTGTCGTGAGCGACTACTGCTCGGCACCGGGACGGGCGACGAGACGATCGGGGTCCGCGTAGCGCGCGGGCGTGCCAACGCCACGGCGGGCGGGGGTGTCGGATCGCGCCAGCCCACGCGCCCTCCGATCGCCGTGAAACCGGGCCGCTCGCGCCGTTCCGTCTGGTAGAATCCGTCGTGGCGCTGACGGCTGGTTGGTCCTGACCCGAGCGCACAATCGTGAGAGAAGGTGGCCGTTCCGTGGAAGGGCGGCGCGGCGTATGCGTCGACTGATCCTGCTGCTCCTGGTCGCGACGGTCCTGGCCGCGGTGGCGTGGCCACCTGGTCGTGCCGCGGCAAGTACGCTGCTGCTGATGCCGGAGCTGTTTCCGAACGCGCCGGTCCGTCCGCTCGAGTGGGTGACGCCCGCGCCGACGCGGGAGACGATAACCCTGCGGTTCGCCGGGCACACGTCGCTCGCGTCGCTCTACGAGCCCGGTACCCCCGGGCCTCACGGGGGCGTCGTGATCTTTCTCGGCGTCGCGCCGGCCAGCCTCGACGATCCGCGAGTGGTGAGCCTGGGCGATGGCCTGGCGCGGATCGGGCTCGTGACGATCGTTCCGCAATCGCAAGATCTGCTGAACAGCAAGGTCGATCCGGGCGAGGTCGACGAGGTCATCGCGGCGTTCGACTACCTGGCTAACCTTCCCGAGGTCGATGCCAATCGCATCGGCATCGGCGGCTTCTGCATCGGCGCCGGACTCTCGCTCGTCGCGGCGGAAGATCCGCGAATCAACCAGCGCGTCGCGCTGGTCAACAGCTTCACCGGCTACTACGACCTTTCGTCGTACGCCATCAGCATTCTCACGCGGTCGTACGAGCCATTTCCGCCGGAGCCGGGCGTGGGCCGGGTCACGTGGGAGCCTGCTCCGAACGCAACCGAGGTCCTGGCCGATCACCTGATCAGCCTGGATCCCTCGCCGACCGAGCGTGATCTCCTCCGCGCGGTGGTGCGCGACACGAAGGGGCGGCCAGTCGACCCGACGCTGCTGTCGCCGGTCGGCCGCACGATCTGGTCGGCGCTGACCACCCGAGATCCGTCGACCGCCCAGCGGCTGCTCGGCGAGCTTCCACCCGCCGACCGGGACCTGCTCCGTCGCCTGTCGCCCAGCAGCGGGATTGCGCAGCTGCACGCCCGGGTCTTCATCATGCATGACTACGACGACAGCACGGTTCCCTACGTGCAGTCACGGCTGCTCGCCGCGCACCTCAAGCCTGGCCAGGGCGAGTATGACGAGTTTCACTTCTTCCAGCACGTGGATCCGACCGCGTCAGTCTCGCCGGTGGTCTTCGTCCAGGACGCGGCCCGCCTGGCCTGGCATATGTTCCAGATCGTGGAGATTCTGCAGGGTGCCGTGCCGGTCGAACGGTTCTGACCTGGAGGAGATCGCGGCTCGCCGACGCGGCGCGCAAACGATCGAGAGGTTGTCACGGCCGGGAGTAGCAGGCGATGGCTCTCACGACACCAGGCCTAGCTCCCGCAGGACGTCCATGATGCGAGGAAGCGGCTCCTGCCAGAGCCATTCGACGCGCAGCCGCAGCCCGGATAGGACCTGACTGGTGTAGAGCCCGGTCCGGCCCCCGAGCACGAGCTGATATCGAGACTCGTCGCCAAGGCGATAAAATTCCGCTTGCTCGCGGTCGGGGTCGATCAGCCAGTATTCTGGAATGCCGGCCTGCTCGTATTCGACGAACTTCTCACCGCGATCTCGCGCGAAGCTTTCGGGAGAGACGATCTCGACAACGAGGTCGGCCGCACCGTCGAGAAACGTCGGACGCATCCGATCTCGATGAACCTGACTGACGAAGATGAGGTCTGGTTCGCGACCGCGCTCGAGCGGCTTCGGCAGGCGCATCTGGAACGGAGCCGCGTACACCACGCCAAGCTCGCGGGCTTCGGCCCAGAGCTGCACGACCGTGAACAAGAAACCGGCAATTGCCTGATGTCGTTCTGATGCCGGCGAAACCATGCGCACCTCACCGTCAACCCATTCCGCGAGGGTATCTTCGTCACACCATTCCAGAAACTCTTCGTAGCTCAAGCGCGTCGCCGGCGGCTCGCGAGAGGCAACGGGACGTTCGGTGTCGGCCGTCATCGCTCCCTCCTCGGAATCCGTGAGTAGGCGTGGATCGGAAACATTGCGCCGACCGCCTGCCTTCGCTGGGAATTCTACCACGTCGCTGTTCGTTCAGTGGCATCCGCCGCACCATCTGGACCTGCAACGATTCAGGCACGATCGATGGTGGACGATTCCTGAGCGTGGCTTCTTCCGCCTCCCCAGGCGCCATCCACGCAAAGCAGGTGGCATTCAGGCCTCGCGGCGCGCCCCGGGATCGTAGCGGCGGAGCCGTTTATCGTCAACAAGGTGACTGGGATGTTGTTCCCGGTACGGGGTTGTCGTAGAATCGCCGGTGGGACATGCCGCGTTCCGGGGTGGCCCTTGGCTACGTGGACGCGATTGGTCCGTCGGTTTGGCTCAGCCAGGTAGTGGCTGAAAAGGGAGCAGACACCATGAGCACGATCTTTCTGGTCCTGGCATCGTTTCTCGCCTCGTCGGTCGAGATGGTCGAAGCACTGACCATCGTCCTCGCGATGGGCGTGACGCGCGGCTGGCGGGCCACGCTCGTCGGCGTCGGCGTCGCGCTGCTGGCGCTGGCGGTGGTCGTCGCCGTGCTCGGCCCGGCACTCACCTTGATCCCGATCGACGCGCTACGGCTCTTCGTCGGGACACTGCTCCTGATCTTCGGCCTGCAGTGGCTACGGAAGGCCATCCTCCGCGCCAGCGGCTACAAGGCGCTCCACGACGAATCGGCGATCTTCCGGCGCGAGGTCGAGGAGGCGAAAGCCGTCGGGGCGGTCGTTCGTGCCGGCCTCGACTGGTACGGCTTCACCGTCTCGTTCAAGGGTGTTTTTCTCGAGGGCCTCGAGGTCGTCTTCATCGTCCTGACCTTCGGCAGCACCCAGGGCAGTATCCCGCTGGCGGCGCTCGGCGCGGCGGTCGCGGTGGTGCTGGTCGGGACGGTCGGGGTGCTCGTGCAGCAGCCGCTCAGCCAGGTGCCGGAGAACACGATGAAGTTCGCGGTGGGGCTGATGCTCACGACGTTCGGGATCTTCTGGGGCGGCGAGGGCGCTGGCGTGCACTGGCCGGGCGCGGACGCGGCGATTCTCGGCATCCTGGCGTTCCTGATCGTCTGGTCGTTCGCGCTGGTCTTCTCGCTGCGGCGACAGCGCGAGCAGCAGCTCCTCGCGGCGCGAGGGTGAGAGATGGGGATCATCGTCAGCTTCGGGCGGTTCTGGTACGATTTCGTCGTCGGCGACGACTGGACCGTGGCGGTCGGCGTGGTCGTCGCGCTGGCGCTGGCGGCAGTGCTCACCCGCGTGCATCTCGCCGCGTGGTGGTGGCTGCCTCCCTCGGTCGGGGTTCTGCTCGCCGCGTCGCTCTGGCGGGCCGCGCGGGCGACGAGATAGCGGACACGGCGCGGTGGATCGCGTCGCGAGCCCGGGTCACCGCGGTTGGCGACGGGCAAAATTCCTCTTGACTCCGCTCCGGGCTTCGTGGTATCGTGCGGATGGTCAGGTGGGCCAGTGTGCCTGCCGTCGTGTCGTGACCACGCGATTGGGCGAGATGATCAGCGTGATTGCTCGATTCCTGTTCTGGTATTACCAGTTCGCGTTCGAGCAGCGCGCCGTGGACGTGCCGATGTAGTCGGCGAACGGAGCCACGGACGCGCCGCTGGTCGTCTCGTGGCTCTTTTCTGACCTCCAGTTCATCGAAGGGCCAGGGGACACCAGAGACGGTCTCCTGGCTCTGTCGTTTCCGACGGCAAAAGTGAGCTGGAGGACTGAGCCATGGGACCCACCGTCGACGCACCCTCTTGCGCGCTCCCCTCGCGACCGTACCGGCTGGCGGATCGCGCCGTCAGTCCGAGCGGCACCACCGTGACCGTGGGCGACGTCACCTTTGGAGGCAGTCACGTCGTCGTCATGGCCGGCCCCTGCGCCGTCGAGAGCCGCGATCAGCTCCTGCAGACCGCCCGGGCCGTTCGCGCCGCGGGCGCTCGCGTTCTGCGCGGCGGCGCGTTCAAGCCGCGCACGTCGCCGTACGATTTCCAGGGACTCGGTCGCGATGCGCTGGAGCTGCTGGCGGAGGCGCGCGCCGAGACCGGGCTGCTGATCGTCACCGAGGTGATGGACTCGCTCGACGTCGAGCTGGTCGCCCGCTACGCCGACATCCTGCAGATTGGCTCGCGCAATATGAGCGCGTACCGCCTGCTCGAGCGCGCCGCCGGGACCGGAAAGCCCATCCTGCTGAAGCGGGGCTTCCAGTCCACGATTCGCGAGTGGCTGCTCAGCGCCGAGTATATCCTCGCCCACGGAAACAGCCGCGTCCTGCTCTGCGAACGTGGGATCCGCACCTTCGACGCCGAGTTCACCCGCAACACGCTCGACCTCAACGCGGTGCCGGTGCTCAAGCAGGAGACGCACCTGCCGGTCATCGTCGATCCGAGCCACGGCACCGGCCGGGCCGATCTCGTCCCCACGATGGCGCGGGCGGCCGTCGCGGCCGGGGCCGACGGCCTGCTCATCGAGGTCCACTGTGACCCCGCGTCCGCGCTCTGCGATGGCAAGCAGTCGATCTCGACCGAGGCGTTCGGGTCGCTGATGGGCGAGCTGCGCCGGCTGGGACCATTTTTGGGCCGAGCGGTAGCGTAGGGGGCTGGCCAGCACGCGGCCATCGCACGGCGCGAGAGGCGGCTCGCGCGTGGCCGCCCGGGGCGGCGATCATGGCATTGGCCGGACGGACCGACGCGGACCCGGCCCCGGGAGCCGGCCATCAATCGCCAGGCCACGAGGCCGCGGGCATCCAGGGTGGGCACCGCTGGACGCCCGCGTCTCGATCAATTCTGCAATGCGCTCAACGTCGCGCCCGACGGCGCGGTGCCGGGGACGAACGGTTGACGGCCAAACGGGGACAGATTCGGACGTGGCGCGGGGGTGGCCGTCGACGGCGCGCGGGTGATGCTGAATCCGGTCCCATCGGCTGTCAGCGCCGACGGCGTCGCGAGGACGTCGCCGCGCAGGTCGACCATCGTGATCGGCTTGCCCCCGGCCTGCGCGATGGTGACCGTCTTCCCGTCCTTGATCGCCGATCCGCCGGTGATCTGGAGTGTCCCGAAATCTTCCAGCGGCAGCAGACGACGGCGCGCGCTCGGCGCTTCCTCGATCCACTCGGCCGACGAGTGCGAGGAGGTATAATCGACCGTCGTCTCATACGCTTTGCCGGTCGTATTATTCTTGATCGTGATCGCCCAGGTGTTCGTCGCCTTCTCGGTGATCGAGACGCTCACCGAGTCGCCCGGGCGGACCGCGAGCGGCACCGTTCGGGACGGGCGCGGCAGGGTCTCGATCCAGGCGTTATAGCGCACCTGGCCCGACCCGACGACTGTCTCCTCGGTACCGGCCTGGATCAGGTCGCGACTGCGCACCCCGCCGATGCCGACCCAGGTGGCGCCGCTCCCGAAGCTACCGTTCGGATTCGGCCGCGGCACGGTCCAGGTGCCGGATACTCCGGTGAACGTGCCACCGGTTGCCTCGTAGCCCGACCAGTTACTCGACTGGCCCGGTCGACGCGGCACAATGCTCGGCGGTGTCGGAACCTGCCCGGGAACGGCCGGAGACGTATCGCCCGGCGGCTGGTCGATCGCGGAGTCGGGATGCTCGTCGCTCTTGATCTTCCAGGCTCCGTTCTCCTTGACCAGCGTGTACACGTTGCGGTCGCGGCTTTCGTCGGTCGTCCCATCGCTGAACTGGGTACGCCAGGTCTCGTAGGTTGTCGCCTGGGCGGTCGTCGTGCCGGTGAGCGTGATCGGGCCCCACTCCAGCTTGAGCAGCTGGATCGCCGAAACGCCGTTGCTGGACAGGTCCTGATTGATCTGGACGAGCTCGGCGTAGTAGTCGCTGGTCGCCGTGTCCTTCATGATCGTCGGATCGCCCTTGGCGAACGCGTCCTGCTGCTCCTGATTCGCCCGCTCGATGATCGCCTTGATCGCGCTCTCGACGGCACTATCCAGACGTGCCGCCGTCGGGGTTGCTGCTGCCGCGGGGGTTGCTCCCGTCGTCGGGACCGCCGTTGCCGCCGCGGCGACGACGGTCGAGCGAGACGCGGCCGGGGTGCTCGCGGGTGTCGGGTTCGCTGGTACGGTCGTGGCAACCGCCGTCGCCCGGGGGGACGGTGATAGCAAGCGCTGCTCGCGCCGCGCCAGTCCGCCGAGATTCGACGCTGCTGAGCAACCGGCCAGCGTCAGTGCAATCACAAAGAGAAGAAGAACGCGAATGTAGGCTCTGCCCATTGGCTACCTCCCTCGGCCCCATTCACCCTACAGCATAGCGACCGGCGATGAGAGGCGGATGAGAAATCGGTTAAAGGTTTATCCCGAACATATTGAGGATCTGCTAAATCTGGACCAGGCCCCCATCGTGGCTCGGTCGCAGGCGGCCGTGGCGGCGAGACCACCACGACCATCCAGGCTCATGATACCGACAACGCGCGCGGACGTGGAGTGTTGGGCTCGGCGTGGCTTCCGCTAGGTGCGCAGGTCGCCGGGAGCACACATCAGCCCCGGGGATGAAATAGGGCCGCTCCCGCGGGTGACCGTGGCCGGGCCCGACCGGAATCGGGCGTGACCGACCCGGCCACGGCGGTGACGGCTCGGGCTGCTTCGAGCAACCGCTCGAGCCGCTTTACTCGTTGTGCCAGCGCTCCTCGACCGGTAGCTCCTGCCCGCAGACCCTGCACCAGCGCCGCTTGATCGCCGTCCCGCGCATCTCGACGTCGACCTGAGGGTGGGTGCAGGTCTCGGGTGTCGGCGCCTTCATCTCGGAGATCGGAGCCGCCTTCTGCCAGGGCAATCGCAGCTTCATCGCAGCCTCCCGTCGCGCCTGCCCGGCGCTTTGATCCGCGTGGCCTCGTCGTAGATCGACGATTGTGTGTGATCTAGCATATATGAGAATGCCGCGCGTTTTCAAGAGGGGTCCGCGCCAGAAGTGGCACGATCCGTCCGCCTGGAGCCGCGTTCTGCTGCACACGTCCTCTTGCTTCCTTCGGCTGGTGTGCGCTATATCTAAGTAAGTCGCAGAAAGTACCTTACTCCTTCGGGAAGGTCCAGGAAGGGCAGAGCCCTTCCTGGCGTGGGATTGGGGGTATCCCCCAAAACCATCAAAAACGTTCGGATGCACCATTTTAGATTGGGAACAAGGGGAAGGACGAGCTGCAACTGGGAGGTGAGGTCGATGCGCGTGGTACGCCTGGCGATGGCGCTTCTGATCTGCCTTATCGTTGCTGGCTGCATTGGCGAGAACGGAGCGACGACGCAAACGACACACTCTCCTCGAACCACCAAGACGCTCTCGATTGTCGCGACGCCGACGCCGACGGGGCCTGGCGTCGACGAGCTGATAAAGACCTCTGGCCTGATCTCGTCGCCTCACCCCACGCCGACGAGCGTCCGGACCGACGTGGGCCCGCTCTCCTGCATCGAGCAGCGCATGCGTGCCCTGCAGGAAGGGAAGGTCCTGCCAACGAACGTTTGCAAATGACCGGCGCGGGCGCCCGGGTCGTGAGCCCGGCGCCCGCGTGTCTGTTCTTCCGGGCAGCGGCTCTCCCGGGGCGGGAAGGAGACGGCGCCCTGGCGATCGCGCCGAAGGCTTCCCCGCGGCTCCGGGACGTCAAACTTGAGAAAAATCTCATCGGCGCTTAATTGGTTTTTTACACTCGCCCTCTATAGTGGATCTCGAACGCTGGTCTTCGCGCGGTCTCGCGCGATTCGTTCGAAAAGCTGCCGCGGGAGTACTCTGATGACGAGCAGCGCGCCACCGGACCCCGGCACCAACGCCGAGCGGTCACCGTCTCGTCCACCCACGCGTCCCCAGCGCACCACGGTCACCCGTCGAAAGATGACCCGCCGTCTGATTACGCTGAGCTCGGCCGCGATTCTCTCGGTGTACGCCGCCGGCTACCTGCGCACCGAGTCGGCGGCGGAGCAGATCGCGGCCCAGGAGCGACCGGCCGGGAACGCCGAGCCTCGGCCGACACCCGCCGACGTCGCGATCGCGACGGTCGCCCCGTCC
>CADDYW010000094.1 GCA_902810745.1 Chloroflexota bacterium
GCTGCGGGCGGCTGGGTCGGGGCCGGAGCTTGACCTCCCGCCGGAGCAGCGGTCGGCGACGGTGCCTGGCCGCCCCCACACGCGGCAAGCAGGGCCACTGAGCCGACTCCCAGCGCCGCGAAGGCGCCAGTCTGGAGCAGACGTCGTCGCGTGATTCCCATGAGTACGCAATTCCTCCTTAGCTCAAAGCCGGGGCTTCAGAACCGAGACACGACTGACCGGGCACGTGCCCCTTCTTGGCACGCGCGAGCCCAGCCACTGTGGTTGTCATACCACGTTGGCGGATACGTCGTCAAGGATGTGCCGCACGGCTTGACCACAAGCCTGCTTCGCTCCCCTTCCGGGCCACGGTCACGCGAGCCCCTTGGGGGCATTGGGAGCATTGAAGAACCATGAATTTCTGTCCGATCCGGGCCTTGTTGGCAAGCCAACCGCTTGTGCTAGCCCACCCGAGGCAGTATGATCAATCTCAGGCCCGTCGCAGCTTAACACAAATAGAGGTGTTGACAGGATGCGCCGACGCATCGCGATCAACGGGTTTGGCCGTATTGGGCGACTCACCTTCCGCAGTGTCCTGGAGCGTCACCCTTCCGACCTCGCCATCGTCGCGATCAACGACCCCGCGGGTATTCACACCGACGCCCTCTTGCTGGAGTACGACTCCAACTACGGGCGCTTCGCCGGTGAAGTGGTCAGCCACCCGGGTCATCTCCACGTGAATGGGCAGTTCGTCCACGTCTTCCGCGACCGCGACTGGCACAAGCTGCCCTGGGGCGACCTTGGCGTCCACACCGTGCTGGAATGCTCCGGCCAGGGTGTCTCGCGTGAGACCGCGGAGATCCACCTCGCGAACGGAGCGCGGCAGGTGATCATCTCCGCGCCGGCCAAGGGCGATGATCTGACGATCGTCCTTGGGGTCAACGAGGGGGAATACCGTCCTGGCGTGCACCGGATCATCTCGAACGGCTCGTGCACGACAAACTGTCTCAGTCCGGTCGCCCTCGTCCTGAAGGAGACGTTCGGGCTGAAGTGGGGCCTCCTCACCACGGTCCACAGCTACACCAACTCGCAGCCAGTCCACGATCGGGGGAGGAAGGACGCGCGCGAAAGTCGTGCGACGATGCTCAACATCATCCCGACGACGACGGGAGCGGCGAAGACCCTGCCGCGGGTGATTCCATCGCTTGCCGGCCTGTTCGACGGGATGGCGTTTCGCGTTCCGACGCCGACCGTGTCGGTCATCGACTTCGTCTGCGAGACCGAGCAGCCGGTCTCCGTCGAGGCGGTGAATGATGCGTTCCGGCAGGCCGCGGAGGGGCGCCTTCGGGGAATCGTCGAGTACTGCGATCGTCCTCTCGTCTCGATGGACTTCAAGGGTAATCCGCATTCGGCGATTGTCGACGGGCTTTGCACCATGGTCATCGACAAGCGTATCGTCAAGGTCGTGGCATGGTACGATAACGAGTGGGGCTATTCGTGCCGACTCGGGGACCTGGCTGCGTACGTTGCCCGCCGAGATGCCGAAGCCGGGATCACGCCGGTCGAGCCGACCCGCGCAATCTCGGAGGAGTGTACCGTGCGTCCCGAGGCGGAGCCATCGCTCCCGCTCCCCGAGAAGGCGATACCGTTCGTGCATTGACGGAGGATGGTGAGGTCCATGGCGATACGCTATCGAGGCACGAGCTTTTTGCTGGAGCCGGTGGATCCGTCGACGGTGGTCATCCCGGAGTCTCTCAGCTCGGAGCAGCGCGAGATTGCGCGCACTGCTCGGGAATTCGTCACCCGCGAGGTGCGGCCAGCCCTGGAGGCCCTGGAGGCGCACGATTGGAGCATCGCGCGGCGGCTGATACGGCGCGCGGGCGACCTTGGTCTGCTGGGGGTGGAGGTGCCGGAGGCCTACGGTGGCCTCGCCCTGGACAAGGTCACGGCGACCGTCATCGGCCAGGAGATGGCCGGAGGCGCCGCCTTCTCGATCACCTTCAGCGTCGACACCGGCATCGGCCTCCTGCCGATCGTGTACTTTGGTACGAGGGAGCAGAAGCAGCGGTACCTTCCTTCGCTGGTGACTGGCGAAAAGATCGTCGCCTACTCCCTGACCGAGCCCGGCTCTGGGTCCGACGCGCTCGGTGCCCGCACCACGGCCCGACTGAGCTCAGATGGTCGGACCTACATCCTCAATGGCACGAAGCAATGGACCTCGAACGCCGGTATCGCCGATCTCTTCGTGCTCTACGCGAAGATCGACGGCGAGCATTTCACTGCCTTCCTGGTCGAGCGTTCGGCGCCGGGCGTCAGCATCGGCCCCGAAGAGAACAAGATGGGGCTCCACGGCTCGTCGACGGCTCAGGTGCTGCTGAACGATGCCCGGGTGCCGGTTGAGAACGTCCTGCACCATCCGGGAAAGGGTCATCAGGTTGCCTTCAACACGCTGAACATCGGGCGATTCAAGCTGGGGGCCGGCTGCGTCGGCTCGTGCCTGCGCCTGCTCGATATCGCCACGCGCTACGCCCAGGAGCGGCAGCAGTTTGGGCGACCAATCGCCTCCTTCGCCCTGATCCGCCAGAAGCTCGCCGCCATGGCCGCCCGGACCTACGCCCTCCAGTCCATGGTCTACCGCATCGCTGGCCTGATGGAGGACGCGCTCGGCGCGCTCGACCCGACCGGCGACGTCGGCGACGAGGCCGCGCGCGCGCTCGCGGAGTACGCGGTCGAGTGCTCGATCGCGAAGGTCTTTGGGAGCGAGGCGCTCAGCGACGTGGTCGACGAGGCGGTTCAGATCCACGGCGGCTACGGCTACATGCGCGGCTACGAGGTCGAGCGCGCCTACCGCGACAGCCGCATCAACCGGATCTTCGAAGGAACCAATGAGATCAATCGACTGCTGATTCCAGACCAGCTCCTGCGGCGCGCTCGCCGCGGCGAGATCCCGGTGATGGAGACGGTTCGGAACGCCCTGAGCGGCCTCCAGACTGCCTCTCCGCCCCCCGACGATCCCACCGGCCTCGGCCGCGAGCAGTGGCTGATCGACACCTGGCGCAACCTCTTCTGGATGATCGCCGGCCTCGCGCTGCAGAAGCGCATGGCGACGCTGGAGGAGGAGCAGGAGATCCTGGCGATTCTGGGCGACCTCGCCATCCAGATCTTCGCGCTCGAGAGTGCCGTCGCCCGGGCGCGCCGCGTGCACGGCAGCGTGGCTCCCGAGGTCGCGGCGGTGCATCTGGATCTGACCCGCGCGTATGCCGCGAGCGCGGTGCCGCGCGTGGAAGCGTGGACGCGGCAGGCGATCGACTATCTCACGTCGGGCGATGAGCAGCGGCGCAGTACCGCCCTGCTGCAGAAGATCTCCGCGCTACCAGGCGTCGATCAGATAAGCCTCGGGCGGCGCCTGGCTGACCGCGTTCTTGCAGCCGGCGGCTGGCCGCTGGCGGAGGATCGCACCGCCTCGATCGTCTGAAGCCTCCCGGCTCCTGGTTCGCATTCTGCGCCCCTCCCGTTCGAAACACGCGGTGACGCGAACGGGAGGGTTCAGATGGTTCATGCCTGGCGTGGCCGCCGAACGCGAGCGCTGGACCCGCGGCCGGTGCTGGTGGAAGCTGTCCGCGCGAACGCACGGCCATTGGTAGCCGGTCGCCCCGACGAGCTCGATCCAGTTCTCGACCTGATCGGCGATGCGCCGCTGGTGCTGCTCGGCGAGGGTACGCACGGCACTCACGAATTTTACGAGATTCGCCAGCAGATCACCCGTCGTCTGATCGAAGAGAAAGGGTTCCGCGCGATCGCCATCGAAGGCGATTGGCCAAACGCCGCCTGCGTCGATCAGTTCGTTCGCAGGGGAAGCGGAACCGCGCGGGCCGCCCTGTCGGAGTTTCGCTCCTTCCCCACCTGGATGTGGGGGAATGACGACGTACTCGCGTTTGTGCGCTGGCTACGCCACTTCAACGATAGCCTGCCCGCGGGCGAGCCGCGGTGCGGGTTTTACGGTCTCGACCTCTACAGTATGTTCGCGTCGATGGAGGCGGTGATCGCCTACCTCGAACGTCGAGATCCCGCGGCAGCCGAGGCGGCGCGACAGCGCTTCGCCTGCTTCGAGCCGGTCAGCGCCAACATGCAGGTGTACGCCTTTCTCGTTCACGCCGGGACCATCGAATCGTGCGAGAAGGAGGTCCTGGCCGTGCTGGACGACCTTCGCCGTCGTCGAGAGGAGCTGGCCCGACAGAGCACGGCCTACGAGTATTTCTCGGCGGAGCAGAATGCACTGCTCGCGAGTGCGGCCGAAAGCTTCTACCTGGCGATGCTCCGTGGTGACCCGGACTCCTGGAACGTGCGCGACCGCTACATGTTCGACACGTTACGGCGACTGCGATCGTACCTGGGCGCGGGGACGCGGGTCGTCGTCTGGGCCCACAACACCCACGTCGGCGATTACCGGGCGACCGATCAGTCACGGGAAGGCTACCTCAACTTAGGACAGCTTGCGCGCGAGCAGCTGGGCACCGAGGCTTTCCTGCTCGGCTTCGGGACCTACGAGGGTACGGTGACGGCGGCGACGGCCTGGGGCGGTCCGCCGGAGCTGAAACCGGTCCCACCCGCCGCGCCCGGGACGTACGAGGACCTCTTGCATCAGGTTGGCGAGCCGCGATTATTCCTGCCGCTCAGGTCGTTCCGTGATCGGCCAGTGGCCAGCCTGCTCGACCGACGTCAGGAGCGTGCGATCGGGGTCGTCTACAATCCGGCGTTCGAGCAGTATGGAAACTACTTCGCCGCGAATCTCGTCGAGCAGTTCGACGGCTACGTCTTCGTCGATCGGACGAGCGCGGTGAAGCCGGTCTGGGCGGCACTACGCGTCCCCGGCCGCCCGACGCGGCGCGCGGCCTGAGCGGACGTCCGCACTCGGTCAGGTCGCGGCGGCAGGACGGGCCCGGCGATGCCTCCACCCCGAGCATCGCCACGTCGCCGGCGCCATTGCCGTGGCCCGTGCATCTTCGACAACGAGTGGGCGCGGCAGATGGTTACGGATCCGCGCGCGGCCGGCGATCACCCGGAGCGATCGCTCGGATGGAGGCGCAGGCAGGCAACCTGCACAAGGCCATACCACGTCGCGATCCAGACGCTCCCGAGCAGGATCCCCCCGACGACGTCGCTTGGGTAGTGGACGCCGAGGTACACGCGGCTCAGGCAGACCAGGACGACGATTGCAGGTGCCGCACCCGCGACGGCGACGCGCCACGGCCGGGCTCGCAGCCGCGGCACCGCCAGGAGCGCGCTGAAGCCATACGCGACCGTAGCCAGGGTAGCGTGGCCGCTCGGATAGCTGAATCCTTGCTCGACCGTCAGCGGGACGAAGACCTCCGGACGTGGGCGAGCGAAGGCGAGCTTGGCTCCCTCCACGATCACCGGCGCGGTCGCGATGGCGATAGTCAGGGCGAGGGCGTTGAGCCGCGCGCCCTGTCGCCAGTAGAGCACGGCCTGGACGACCCCGAGCGGGATGACGACGTAGCCCGAGCCGAGCTCGGTGAGCGCTCGCATTGTGAGTGTGAGGGACGCCGTCGTCCAGGCGTGGAGCGCCAGCATCGCCGACTGATCTACCGGCAGCGTCGCGCCGTGCGCCGCCTCGAGCCCGAGCGCCACGAAGCAGATGGCGAGGACGATCGCCACGCTGCCCGCGACCTCGGCGCGGCGCATCCGTGACGCGGCCGTCGTGACCGGTGGAAGCACCTGACCCGAACGCTCAGCAGCTGAAGGTCGTGGGCACGAGGACCCGCAGTGCGCCCGGCAGGACCCGGGCGTCGACCGGCGTGACCTGGGTCACTTCGCCGTCAGCTTCGACCTTCTGCACCGGCTCAGTCTCGATCCGGACCCGGGTGGCTCTGAACGAGCAGACGCCGGGCAGAGCGAGGTGCCGCGCGCGCTGAAGCGCCAGCCCGAAGCGCAGACGCGCGCCCAGGCTGGTGCAGGTCGGCGCGAACACGTGGAGGGTGTGATCGACCACGCTGGCGCCGGGCGCCAGGACGTATCCACCGGCGGCATAGGGGCCATTGGCGATGACGACGACGAATGTCGTCAGATCGAGAGCCAGGCTGTTGGCGCGGATCGTCGCGTGAAAGGGTCGGAAGCGCGCGATCTCCCACAGAGATACGATCCCGTAGGCGGTCAATCCCAGGTAACGCTTCAAGGCGATCGGCACACGTCCCACCACCCAGCCAGAGAAGCCAACCGACGCTTCGTTCACGAAGTACCCCGAGTCGAATCGGCCGAGATCGACTGCCGCCGCGTGCCCCTCGGCGATGACGTGGCACGCCCCGGCGATGTCGGGCGGAATTCCGAGAGCCCGCGCGAAATCGTTGCCAGTCCCGAGTGGAATGATCCCGAGGGTAGCGGCCGTATTGGCCAGCTGACCGGCTACCGACGAGATTGTTCCATCACCCGCGCCGATGATGACGACGTCCGCGCCCTGGTCGATCGCGATGCGCACGGCGTCGGGAATGCGCGCCGGGTCGAAGATGAGGCGCGCGGTGCCGACGTGGACCCCCTGACGCTCGAGCTCGGACCACGCCTGACGAAACGCGGAAGCACCGTGCCGCGCCTGCGCGTTGACGATGAGAGCTGACTGCCGCGTACCCCGTTCGATGCTGGGCGTTGATCGACCATCACCTGGCTGGTCCATGGCGCACACCCCGGGAAGAACAGTCGCCAGCCGGAGCCTGCATTCCCGATACCAGCGGCGAGCGTTCCGTGCAGAGGTGCGATCTCGCGGCGGGCACGAGGCCGAGGCGCGCGACCGGCGTGAACCAAGACCGCTTGACCCTGATGAAATATTGACACCAGACCACCCGATCGCTACTTTGGAAGTAACGAATGCGGCTCTCGAACACGTAATCGTAACAGTTGCGTAACGTTCGTCAACCGGTTCATTAACAATCCAGCGACATCGTGAAGGAGGGAAGCAGCCCCGGGGGGCTCGGGACGCCGCGGACCTGGCCAGGGAGTGGCTCCAGGTCCGAGAGGCTGGGTGGTGACCCATCGATACACTCGCTTTCCTGGAGATCATCGAGCCGGAGGCAGGTCAGCCATGTCGAATCGCGTGCACGTATTCATCCAGACCACGGTAGCTCTTTTCCTCGTCCTGGCCCTTGCCGTGCCGTCTGTCGCTCGCGCGGCCAACGACAATCCCGGGTCGCCGCTGATCCTGACCGCGTCCAACAACAGTGTATCGGATACCCTCGTCGGAAGCACCGGTGGCGCCTACCGTTTCTATCAGATTCACTACCAGGGCGCGAACGCGCCGGTTCTCGTCTCGCTCAACGCATCGAATTACGGGAGCGCCGGAAGTCAGGCCTTCGGCTTCAATCTCTATGGCCCGAGCGGCCTGAGCTTCGCCGGCTCGACCGTGCAGTCGGGGAGCAACACCAGTACAGCCCAGTTCACCCTGACCAACCCCGCGGCGATGGACGTTCTCATCCAGGTCTACAACTACACCAACGGC
The DNA here is from genome assembly GCA_902810745.1 of Chloroflexota bacterium. Taxonomy (GTDB): domain Bacteria; phylum Chloroflexota; class UBA6077; order FW602-bin22; family CADDYW01; genus CADDYW01. The sequence continues at coordinate 7,484 of CADDYW010000094.1, forward strand.
ATGCCGATCTCCTTCACCCTGACGGTCTTTGGCCTCAGCGGCGGAAGCTCCGCGGGACTGGTCGCTCGGAATAACACCTCGCCTGATCAGGCACTCAACGTCACGACGATCAACGCCTCCCTCGGCGGCAGCCTCGTCGGCAGCGCGGCCGGCGCGTTCCATTACTACACCCTTCGCTATCCGGGCGGTAACTCGTCGCTCACGATCACGATGAACGTGACCCCGGTATACACGGGGCAGGGCCAGGCGTACGGCTTCAACGTGTATCGTGCCAATCCGTCCAACGGCCAGACGACGCTCGTCGCCAGTGGCGTCCCGGTTGCGCAGGACGCGTACAGCATGACGCTCAGCGCGACGATTACCGAACGGTCGGCGGCGACATACCTGCTTCAGGTTCTCAACTACTGGCCTGGAACAAGCATCAGCTACGGGATCACCGCGACTGGCCTGGCCGGCCCTACCATCGTGGCTCGCGGCAACACCGATCCCGGGCACGCCATCGTGCTGAACAGCGCGCGACCGGGGGCGACCGGCACGCTGACCGGAAACCGCGGAGGCGCCTACAACTTCTACCTGGTCAGCTATCCGGGGAATCAGTCGTCGCTGAATCTCTCGCTGACCTTCAGCTCGCTTGGCGGAGCGTCACCCTCCGCGGTTGGGTTCAACGTCTATCAGGGCGCGTCCCTGGTCGCCACGGTGAATCCAATCGACGATGGCACCGGCGTCCAGTCGGCGGTCTGGTCCTACCAGAATCCCGACCCGACGACGTTCGGAATCCAGGTCTTCAACTACGCTCAGGACGCGACCGTCTCCTACACGATCTACCAGGTAGGCTCGCAGTAGTGGTGTGTCAAGCAGAAATTGACGGGTGGACGCATTTGGGAAAATTGGCCCGTAGGGCCAATTTTCCCAAATTGCTACCCCTCATATTTCCGTTGGCAGGACAGTAGGCCCCTAGGCCGGACCGCGCTGATCGCGTTCGAGGGCAGCCTGGAACCGCCGAGCTGCCCTCGAATGACGTCACGGGCTCGAGGCGCGCACCGCGCTGACGTGCACCGTTCCGAAGTTGCACGGCGCGAGCGAGACCGACACGATCAGCGGAGCAAACTCGTCGGGAGGGATCACGGCAAGCTGGGTCGCCTGCCGACAGGTCGTCTCATTCCCAACCGGCACGTCGCTCCAGGAAAGGGTAAACACGGCCGAGCCGCCGGGAGGAACCGTCACCAGGGCTGGACCGGGGAGGTTCGTCAGGAAATCGCCGCCGCGCACGACCTGGGTAGGCACGGGATTATTCTGCGCGTCGAGCATCTGGGCGCCAACGAAGCCAAAGAGCGTGCACGGCACCGAGAGAGTATTGACGAATCGGAACGTATCGAAGATCGTGCCCGCGGCGCCCTCGCTCCCCTGAAGGGTGAGCGACAGGCCAGCCGTGTGGCAGCGCTGACCGGCCACCGGTGCTGGGACGATCGTCAGCCTCCCCGGATTCGGCTCCCAGAAGAATCGCTGGCTGTTCAGCCGCATCTGCAGGCCGAACGGGCCGTTGACCCAGGTTCGGAAGCCGTCGGTAAACGCAGTGAAGTTGTCGGACTTTCGCCAGACGAGCAGACCGTTCGTCGTCGCCTGAAGTCCATCGCCATTGGCCGGGTTGTGGTGCTCGTTCTCGAGACACTCGCCGACAATCCGTGGAATCAGATTGTGCAACGTGGCGAAGCCGAGGACGAACTCGCAGCTCTGGGCCCGCGCGGGCGCAGCGGGAAAGCTGACTGCAAGGAAGGCGGCAGCAAGGTAGGCAATCAGGGCTCTCACTCTCATTCAAGGCTCTCCGCGTATTTCTTGATTGCTCGACGGCGGCCGGGTGCTGGGGTAGGCGCCTCGGGAGTGGTCAGGAGTGGCGGGGCTCGAACGGGCGCGACCTCCCGCGGGCCGACGTGGGCCAGACGCGTCTGGCCGCGCCGGTACGGGCGCCGTCGCCCTGGATCTGCGTTCTGCACCGTGCCCATTGCCCGGCAGCCTTTCGTCTGTCTGACGATTCGTCGCCAGCGATAGGTCATGGTAGCAGCTGGCGCCAGGCCAGGATCGCGTCGGCGGCGAGAAGGATCCCGACGATGACCGCGAACACAGCGACAACGACGACCAGGCCGTAATGCGGCTCGAAGATACCGGCTGCAAGCTCGCGCTCGACCTGGAAGAAGCGGCGAGCGGCAAAGAGGACGATGATCGGGCCAAGCAAAATGAGCGCGACGCCGAGAGGCGGCGATAGGTGCAGGCTCGTCGTGAGCAGGTGCTGGCTGACCGCGATCTGGACGAGGAGGACGCTGAAGCGAGCGAGGACAAACCCGAGGGCGCTGATCGCGATCCCGAGGCGGACCCACGACAGGAACGTGCGCTCGTTGGCGAGCGTATCGCGACGCGGGGCGGGCACCGGGCGGGAACGTCGAGACCTCACCAGTATCCCCGTGACGTCGAGGTAGAGTGATTCGGGTCCGGCACGGCCCGCGGCGCACCGCGATGCGGGCATCTCGCTCGTAAGAACGGCGCAGCCATCACGCGTGAGATGTCGCAGAAAATGTGCCTCCCGCCCATGTGCCCGGCGAGGCGGAAATGATTGACGGCGTCGCCCAGATATGATTTGATCATTATCAAATCATATCCGGTGATTCTGCGATGATGGACGTGCTACCACTTTTCAAAGCCCTCGCCGACGAAAGTCGGATCAAAATCGCCGCTCTGACCAGCGCCAAGCCACTCTCGGTCGAGGAGATCGCGGTAGCGGCCGGCTTGAAGCCCTCGACGGTGTCGCACCACCTGGCAGTCCTCCGCGAGGCCGGCCTCGTCGACGCCTCGCGTGAGCAGTATTACACGGTCTATCGCTTCAATCAGCAGCCGCTGCTGAACGCGCTGAGGACCGTGAGCCAGGCGCCGAGGCCGCCCGAGATCGAATCGGACCTCGCCCAGTACGATCGCAAGGTCTTGCAGGACTTTCTCGTCGACGGAAAGCTGAAGAGCATTCCGGTGCAGCGGAAGAAGCGAGATGCAATCTTACGCTTCCTCGCCAAACAGTTCGAGCCGGGTCGTCGCTACAGCGAGAAAGAGGTCAACCAGATACTCGTCGCCTTCCACGACGATGTGGCGACACTCCGGCGCGAAATGGTCGGTGCCATCCCGCCGCTGCTGATGAGGGAGAAGGGTATCTACTGGCGACCGCATGAGGACGACAGAGCCACGGGATAGGGTCTGAGAGCAACGGGCGCCCTGGCCGCCCCCATGTAGGCGGTGGTCAAGAACCCATCCGGGGCGGCCAGGCTCTCCCGTGAAGGCCGGGAGACGTCGGGTCTCCGGTCCGTTGGGCGACCGCCCCTCGACGCCCTGCCTGCCCCGTCACGCCTCCTTCAGGCCAAGGCGGGACTTGAGCTCGCGGTTCACCAGGCCCCGTGGGTACAATCCGCGTAGAACGCGCGCGGCGTCCTCGATCGGCTGGATCCGCCAGAGCTCCATGGCCCGCTCGGAGTAAACGGCGAGGTGCGGCGTGACGATCACGTTGTCGAAGGCGAGCAGCGGATGATCCGGCCCGATCGGCTCGTGCTCGAAGACGTCGAGACCGGCCCCGGCGAGGCGACCGGCGCGCAGCGCCTCGACCAGCGCCGCCTCGTCGACGATGGGACCACGACAGGTATTTACCAGGAAGGCCGTCGGCTTCATCAGCGCGAGGTTATTCGCGTTGATCAGATGACGGGTCTCGTCGGTGAGCAGCACGTGCAGGGTCACATAATCCGCCTGGCGCAGGAGGTCGCGGAGGGGTAGCAATTCGACGCCGTGCTGGGCGGCGGCTTCCGGCTGCACGTACGGGTCGGCGGCGATCAGGCGGGCGAAGATGCCACGCGCTTTGCGGGCGACGAGCCGTCCAATGTTGCCGAAGCCGACGATGCCGAGGGTGCGCTCGGAGAGCCGATCGACCCGACCGACCAGGTCCATCGAACGGACCCCCGGCTTTCCCCAGAGGCCATCGCGGATCAGCCTGTCCATCCGCGGAAGACGTCGTGCGAGTGCCAGCAGCAGCGCTACCGCGTGATCCGACACCTCTTCGCTACAGTAATCCGGCAGATTGGCAACCATGATGGCGCGCTCGGTGGCCGCCTTCACGTCGATCCGGTCGTAGCCGACCGAGCTCTGGATGATGGCCTGGCACGCGTCGAGCTGACCGATCAGCTCGCGGCTGAACTGAACGCCTCCCGCGTTGATGACGATCTCTGCCGAGCGTACCGCCGCGAGCAAGGCCGCCTGGTCCATTGCTTCGACGAATACCAGCTCGCCTCCGGCGTCTTCGATCAGCTGTCGTTCTCGCTCTGGATTGGGCAGGGGGGCTCCGATGCGAACGACCCTGGGCCTTGACTGACTCATACCGCGTTGCTCCTCCGCTGATTCAGATCAGAGACTCGCCGACGGCGACGTATTCTAACAGATTGGCGCGCGATCGTTCCGCGCGGTCGCGAGGGGCCAGGGCGACCTCGGCCAACCTTCTCCGGCGTTGACAGTGTATCCTGATACGCGTAAAATGAGACTTAGTCTCATTTCATCCGAGGTCGCATTGAAGTCCGATCAGATCATTCAGCGTCTGGCAGATGCTGGTTTTTCGGTCACGCGGTCACGGCGAGTCGTGGCAGATGCCATCGCGGCGCAGAAACGGCGATTCAACGCGGCGGATGTCGAGGCGATCGTCGCCCAGGTCGCGCCCGACGTTGGCCGGGCCACCGTGTTTCGCACGCTTGCCCTCCTCGAGCGGATCGGGGTCCTCGGTCGCATCCACGCGCGGGATGGGTGCGCCGAGTACGTGGTCTGCTCGCGCTCGGAGCATCACCACCATCTGGTGTGCTCCGCGTGCGGCCGTGTCACCGAGGTCGCGGGCTGCGGGCTCGACAGCATGCTCGACGAAGCAGCCGAGAGGTACGGCTTCCAGGTTGATGGGCACCTCGTCGAAATCTACGGTCAATGCCGGTCATGCCGGGCGCTGGGCGCGGGTGAATCATGATGCCAGCAGCGTTTGCCTTCTTTCCTTTCGTCTCGACCATGCTGGGCGGGCTGGTTGCCCTCCGGCACCGAAGCAAGCTACCGTGGATTCTCGCGTTCACCGCGGGGGTCCTGATCTCCGTCGTTGCCTTCGACATCCTTCCCGAGATTATCCGCCTGGTTCGTGACGACAACGTCGAGCCGATGCGGCCCATGATCGCGCTGGTGGGTGGATTTCTGCTCTTCCACGTGCTGGAGAAGCTCCTCGTGATCCACCACGTCTCCGCCGACTCTCCGGGCGTCCACACCCATCCGAGCGTCGGGACCTTATCGGCGCTGGCGCTGATCGGGCATTCCTTCCTCGACGGCGTTGGGATCGGCCTGGGATTCGAGGTTTCGACGATGGTCGGGATTCTGGTCGCGCTGGCCGTGATCGCCCACGACTTTGCCGACGGGCTGAACACGGTCTCGCTGGTCCTGATGCACAAGAATCCCGATCGCCGGGCGCTCTTCTTCCTGATCCTCGACGCCCTGGCCCCGGTGCTGGGCGCGGTGTCGACGAGCCTGTTCACGCTGTCCGAGGATGTGCTGGTGCTCTACCTGGGATTCTTTGGCGGCTTTCTGCTCTACATCGGCGCGTCGGATATCCTGCCGGAGGCGCACCGCCAGCGCTCGAGCGTGGGGATGCTGGCGATGACCGTGCTTGGTACGGGCCTGATCTTCGCGGTATCGCGCGTGATCTAGCCGCCAGGGAAGACGCGGCGGGCGGGTACCAGGCTGTGCCAGCGATGCGTCGGCTGCCCTCGCATCGCCGGGTCGGCACGGGGGGTGTGGCCACGCCCTCCCGGAGGAGGGGCTCGCCAGCACGGCGCCGTGCGTGGCGGTGCGGGCCCGGCGGCGGGCTGCCGTGTCGAGGGTGCTCTCGAAAGTCGCAGTTGAGATCGACCGGCAACCGTTTGGCCGCGGGCTGCGCCTCGTTGGCTGCCGTGCACGCCTACTGGTGTGTCAAGCAGAAATTGATGGGCGGAGGCATTTGGGAAAATTGCTACCCCTCATATTTCTGTTGGCGGGGCACTACTTCAGGAGCTTGCGCACGAAATCGAGGCTCGCGCGCGCGAAAGTCCAGGCATCCGGCACGATCGGACGCCAGATCGCGGTCGCGGCGGCGATCTCCGGGACCGAGCTGCTGAACGTCTCAAAGGTGATCCAGCGATCGCCGTCGAGGTAGCCGATGGCCCGAAGCGCGCCCACGACCGATGCCCAGTCGACGTGGCCCGAGCCAACGATTCCCCGATCGTTCTCCGAGAAGTGGACGTGCACCAGACGCGAGCCGGCCCGCTTGATCGCCTCCGCCAGAACTTTCTCCTCGACGTTCATGTGAAATGTATCCAGGTGCAGGCCGACCGCGGGGTGGTCTACCGCGTCGAGCAGGCGCATGGCGTCGGCGATCGTGTTGAGGAAGTGTGTCTCGAAGCGATTGAGCGGCTCGATTGCCAGGATCATTCCACGATCGGCCGCCCGTGCCCCGGCCGCGCGCAGGCCGTGGATGCACGACTCCCACTCGGCGTCGCTGGGCGGCCGTCCGGGTAACGCCCCGACCGGGTGAAAGAGCGGTCCGCAGAGCAGCCGCGCTCCACAGCGCTCGGCAGCCGCCAGCACCCGGTCGATCCAGGCGATACCGCGCTCACGCTCGTCCGGATCGAGCAGGCTCGCGCCCGGCGGTAGTGCGCTGGACGCGGTGCATTCGAGACCGACTTCCTGGAGCGCGGCCCGCGCCGCGTCCGGGTCGACCGAATCCGGCGAGAGAATCGGCAGCTCGACGCCCGCGTAGCCAAGCTCGGCAATTCGCGGCAGCAGCGCCAGCTCCGCCGGTCCGATTCGCCCAGACCAGGCCATCAGATTGATTCCAAAGCGTGCCATCAGGTCTTACTCACGCAAAACGCAAAACGTAAAACGTAAGACGTAAAACGTGAGAGGTAGAACGCAAAACGGAGGCACTGAAGCGTAAAACGGAACGCGCAGAGCGCAAGACAGAGGGCGAAAGGCGGAAAACGAGGCGTTCCCTGGCTGGGTATCTGGCTCGGATGGTCGTTCGTTTCTACGAGAACGCACATACCGCGTAATCACGCCCGACACGATCGCCTCGCCCCGTTCTGCTTTACGTCCTTGCGTCTTTGCGTTTTACGTTTCACGCTTCACTTTTCACGTTTTGCGTCTCACGTTTCACGACCGATCTCCACTCCCAGTAGCTTCCATGCCGTGCGTCGGAGAATGTTCTCCCGATCGTCGGCCGTCAGCCCAGGGGCCTCGCGCACGATCTCGGTCGGGTCATCCGGCCCGATGTCGAACGGGTAGTCGCTGCCGACGACGACGTGATCGCTGCCGACCTCACCGACCAGCCACGAGAGCGCCGACGGCGTGTAGACCATGCTATCGACGTAAACACGGTCGAGAAACTCGCTCGGCGGACGATCGACGTCGAAGCGAGTGTTTTTCAGAACGCGATACCCGTGCTCAGCCCGCCCGCGCAGCCAGGGGAAGCTCCCGCCACCGTGAGCGAAGTAGGTTTTCAGGCGCGGGAGCCGCTCGTAGACGCCGCCAAAGATCAGCGACTCGATCGCCACGCAGGTTTCGGTCACCATGCCGATCAGGTTCCAGAGGTAGTAGCTCTGAAGCCGCTCGGAGCCGAGCACGTCGTACGGGTGAACGAAGACGCAGGCATCCAGATCCTGGCATGCCTCGAAGAAGGGAAAGAGATCGGGATGGTTCAGGTTGCGGGGCCCCACGTGCGACGCGATCATCACGCCGCGGAACTCTGGTTTCGCCATCGCCCGCGCCAGCTCCTCGATCGCTCGGCGCACGTCCTGGAGCGGCACCGTGGCCAGTCCGACGAAGCGATCGGGACTTCCCCGGACGACCTCGGCGATGCTGTCGTTCATGGCGGCGCAGAGATCGGCGGCAAGTCCGGGCTCGGCCCCGTAAGAGAGGGTGGGCGGTGCCACCGAGAGCGCCGCGCCGGAGAGGTGACGCCGCTCCAGCGCCCCGATCAGCGCCGGAACCGACCAGAGGTCGTCGGTGAGGGGATAGTCGAAGTCGCCCGGCGCGCGAATGAACTCGCGACCATCGTCGCGGCGGTAGATCTGCGCGCCGATCCGTTCGCCCTGGGTCCGCGCCAGGCGGAGGTACTCCGGCGGAAAGATGTGACAGTGAAGGTCGATTGCCACGCGACGCTCCTCAGGCCGCACGCAGCGCGGCCAGCACGCCCTCGAACGAGATCCGGCTGTCGGCGATACGGTCTGGTTCGGCGCCCGGCCGTGGAGCTGGGTGCCAGTGCGTCTCGAGGCTCAGACCGCCCGCGTAGCCGTCTCGGCGAAGGGCCCGGAACTGCCCGACATAGTCGACCTCGCCGCGCCCGACGGCCTCCCAGCTCGTCAGGCCGGTGGTCGGATCGACGACCTTCGCGTCCTTGACGTGGATGTGACAGATGTAGGGACGCACGGCCTCGTAGCCCGCGGGGTAGGGAACACCTCCGGATACGTAGTCGTTGCCCGGATCCCAGATTGCCTTCAGCGCCGGGTGACTGGCCGCGGCGATAATGCGAGCGGTGTTGTGACCGGTGTTCGCCCAGCAGGAGCGCACGTTCTCGATCCCGAGGACGAGGCCCGCGTCGGCGGCGATGTTCGCCGAGATCCGCAGTCCTTCGACGACCTTCTCCAGCATCGCATCCGGAATCTCCCCGCCGCGCGGCAGGCGTGGGCTCGGATTGCCCAGGCCAACCATATCGTCGCGCCGAAACGAGTAGCTTCGCACGATCGGCGCCCCCAATCGTTTCGCGACGCGGATGCTCTTGCGGAGCACGTCCAGCTCGGCGCGAAAGGCCGGGTCGTCGCCGACGGCCCCCCGCGGCACGGCTCCTAATTGAACCCCCTTGAGAAAGAGCGAGCCGATGGCACTCACTCGCATCTCGTAGCGGTCGAGCAGGCCCGCTGCCCGGTCAAGCTCGGCGTCGTCCAGCTCGACGACGGGCTTCCCCCAGAACGCGAGCAGCTCGACCCAGTGCAGCCCCATCTCGCGTGTCGCGCGCAGCGCGGTCTCCAGGTCGGGGTGGACCTCGTCAGTACAAACGCCGAAACGTTCGAGAAGAAGATCGGTGGACTTCGTATCAGTCATGACCTGCCTCGATGTCTGATCTCAGGGTGGCGGGGCTGAACGACAGGCGCACGGCGCAAAACGCAAACCCCAACGCGCGGCACGGTCGGCGCGATGGCGAGGAGGCAAGGGCGGTCCTGGCCAGATTCGGTGCCACTCCCCGCGGATGACGCGTCGACCGGCGCACTATCGGCCAGCCTTCACTGCTCCTCGTCGTCCGATACGACGACGGCCTGCCCGGTTGCAGCCGAGCGATTGGCGGCGATGGCCACGCGCTGCGTTCGCAGTGCGTCGTCGTAATCCGAAAGAATGCCGCTGCGATCGCCCGTCGCGATCGCACGGAGAAATGCCGCGTTCTCCGCCAGACCGGCGTCGTTCCCGCGCTCGATCCGCTCGAGCCCGGACGGGCCATCCACCTCGGCGGCCTCTTCGCGCACGCGGTACGCGCGTCGTTTGCAGATAACGTCCAGCCCGACGTCGAAACGACGGTGGAGGATCGAGCACGCCACCAGGTTGCCGACGGCGCCATTCCGAAAGCGCAGGTTCACGGTGTGGACGTCCTCCGAGGCGAAGCCAGGCTCGTCGGCGTTGCCGCGCAGTCCGTACTCGGCCGAGACGCGCTCGATCTCGCCAACCAGGAAGCGCGCCAGGTCGAGGATGTGGATCGCCTGCTCGACCACCTGGCCTCCGGACCGCGCTTTTACCCTCCACCACGGCGATCCGGGAAGCTGATTCAGAAAATGTCCGAGTGCCATGCCCACTTTCTCGTTCGCGAGCGCCCGTCGCACCTGCTGCACGTGATCCCAGTGGCGCCAGTGATAGCCCACGGCGGTCACGATTCCGGCGGCGCGGGCCCGTCGCGCAATGTACTCGGCCTTGTCGAGGTCGAGTGGCAACGGCTTCTCGACGAAAAGATGAATGCCTCGATCGATCGCGGCGATCTCCTGATCGACGTGAGCGTCGGGCGGCAGGCAGACGTAGAGCGCGTCGATCGTCTCGCGCGCGAGCATCTCGTAGAAGCTCAGGTAGGTTTTCGCGCCGAAGGGACGGGCGGCCGCAACCGCGCGCTCCTCGATCACGTCGCAGACCGCGACGACCTCGGCGTGCTCACGCAGCTTCTCGAGCGCGCCGAAGTGGCGACGGGTGATGTTTCCGGTTCCGACGAAGGCGACACGAATCACAATCGCTCCCTTTGCACCACGGCACTATCCTTTGAGTCCGGTCAGAACGATCCCCTGGATGAACGCTCGCTGGGCGACGAAGAAGATCACGATGATCGGAAAGATCATCATCGTCGACATCGCCATGAGCAGGTTGGTCGTATCTCGCTGGCCGATGGCGGCGCCCT
>CADDYW010000095.1 GCA_902810745.1 Chloroflexota bacterium
GCTCCGATCAGCGTCGATTCTGGCCGCGGTCGCGCCGGCCGTGCTGGTTGCTCCGGCAGTCGGGCTGGCTGGAGGGGCAGCAGTCGTCGGAGTCGAGCCGGTGCTCGGCGGCGCCGACGTCACGCACGCGCTCATCAGGCCGCCCACGGCCGTTACCGCGGCCAGAATCGACGCTGATCGGAGCAGTCCCCGCCGGCTGATCAGCGGCGTGGAGCGAACCTTGGAACGGTGAAGGGGGGCCAACGCATCCATTCGGGTATCTCCTCGTAACCATCGTGCTCGGGCGGCCGCGCGGCGTCAGGGGCCGGCGGGTCATGCCTGCTCACGCAGTGTACGGGAGATCGCTGGACGCGCTCTATAGACCAGGGAAACGAAAGGCGAGATGGGCTTTTGTGCAGCGCGCCCGAAAGAGCAGCCGGTGGACGGCATCGCCGGCCCGCCAGCTCGCCGGTCAGCCGATGAGGCGAATCGGATCGCCCCGGCGGATCGGTCCGCCCTGGAGGATCCGCGCGTAAAATCGGCTCCAGCCAGGATGAAGCTTGTGGGAGACGCGCGTAAAGTTGCCGTCCTTGAACGCGGCCGCGATGTTCTGGCAGGGAGTGGTGTATCGTGTCACCTCGACCAGCACCGTCTCGCCGAGAAGGAAGCGATCACCAGGCGCGACGGTCGAGAGGTCGATGCCGACGGTCGTGACGTTCTCGCCCATCCAGCCCGGCTGGACCGGATGCCCCTCGTCCCGCAGGGCCTGGATCTGCTCGAGCGAGTAGATGCAGAGGGCTCGCTCGGGACCACCGTGTCCGATCTTATCGCGGTGATCGTCGCCCTCGATCCCAAGCGACGTTACCACGCCACTCTCGATCGGTCGCTTCGGTACACCGCCAGGTGAGACGTTTAGCTGGTAGATACGTCCCATCGACATTCGGTACTCCAATACGTGAAACGCAAAACGTAAAACGCAAAACGTAAGGGTGCATCGCGGGTGGCCTGCTCCGGAGTGCCGCGGCGTGCCCAATCGTCCCGAGTCGACAGGCTGCCCCCGTCCCGCACGGAGACCGCATGTTGCGCACGACGCCTCCCATTTCCCGTTTCACGCCCTACATTTCACGCCCTACCTTTTGCGCTTCACATTTTACGTTTTCCGTGTTGCGTTTTACGCTACCGCGTGAACACGGTCCCTCTGACGTAGTCCGCTTCATCCGAGACCAGAAATGCCAGGATCTTTGCCACGCCGCGCGGATCGCCGAGATTCGCCTTCGCCAGCGCTTCCTCCGGTGACCGTCCGTGGGCAGCTGCGAAGTCGACGACGTTCTGCCGCTTGAGCGGCGTATCGAGGCTGCCCGGGCAGACGTCGTTCACCCGAATACCGGCTGGCGCGAGCTGCGGCTCGAGCACCATCGCGAGGCCGTGAACCGCGCCCTTGCTCGACCCGTACGCAACCGAGGAGCTTCCCCCGCGCACACCCGCGCCAGAGGCGATCAGCACGATCACACCCCGCCCGGCCCTGCGCATCGCCGGAACGACCGCCTTGACCATCCGAAAGCTACCGGCCAGATTCACGTCGACGACGCGATCGAAGGTCTCCTCGTCCAGGTCGTCCACCGCGACGTACGCTCCCTGGAGGATCCCGGCGCAATTGATCAGAGCGTCGATTCGTCCCCACCGCCTCTCGGCAGCCGCGGCCAGCGCCAGACAGTCCGCGAGCCGCGTCACGTCCGCTGGGACGACCAGCGCCGGACGATCTCCATCGCCCAGCGACGACAGCTCGGACAGCCCCGGCGCCGATGGCAGATCGGCAAGTACGAGACAGGCGCCCTCCTCCGCGCAGACTCGGGCAGTCGCCAGTCCGATCCCACTCGCCGCTCCGGTGACGATCACGACCTTATCCTGAAGACGCACGGCTCCTCCCGCGACCGGCACCTAATCTCCAGCCGCCCATAGCTGCACCAGCTGGACGATCGTCTCGACCGCGCGATCCATGTCTTGCAGAGAAACCCACTCGCGCTTGCTGTGAAAGTTGTGGCCTCCAGCGAAGAGGTTGGGCGTCGGCAGACCGGCGAAAGTCAGGCGGGCACCGTCGGTCCCCCCGCGAATCGGCTCGCAGCGCGGAGTGAGACCGGCCCGGCGAATCGCTTCCTCGGCCCTGGCGACGATCTCCGGTCGCCGGGACAGAATCTCCGCCATGTTCCGATACGACTCCTCGATCCGGACGTCGATTCGGGCACGCGGTTCCTGGTTCACGACGTCGGCAGCGATCTGCCGCAGCAGGTTCTCGATCTCGTGCAGACCGTCGCGGCTGAAATCGCGGATGATGAAGCGGATCCGCGTCAGCTCGGTGTTTCCTTCGATCTGGAGCGGATGCAGATAACCCTCGCGTCCTTCGGTCGTCTCGGGCGAGAGTCGATCCTGCGGGAGTCGCCCAATCAGATTTGCCGCGAGCTTCAGGCTGTTCACCATCTTGCCTTTCGCGTAGCCGGGGTGAACGTTTCGGCCGTGGATCTCGACGATTGCCGTATCGGCATTGAACGTCTCATATTCGATCGTTCCCGCGGTCGACCCATCGACCGTGTAGGCCACATCCGCACCAAAAGCAGCGACGTCGAAGTAGTCGGTTCCGTGGCCGACCTCCTCGTCGGGGGTGAGCGCCAGGCGAATGACGCCGTGCTGAATCTCCGGATGGGCCAGGAGGTAGGCTGCCGCGGTGACGATCTCGGCGACGCCGGCCTTGTCGTCGGCACCCAGCAGCGTCGTGCCATCGGAGGTGATCAGATCGTGACCGATGCAGTCTCGGAGCTCCGGCGTCTCCGCCGGGTCGATCACCTGGGCTGGATCGCCGGGAAGGCGAATCTCGCCACCGGCATAGTTTCGCCAGACAATTGGCCTGACGCCGGCCCCGGTGATCTCCGGCGTCGTATCGACGTGGGCAAGGAAGCCCACGACTGGCGCGGTCCGACCTGGTGGAAGGGTGCTTGGAATCGTGGCGGTGAGGTAGCCGTGACAATCTAGCTGCACGTCAGCGCAGCCAAGGGCGCGCAGCTCATCTTCGAGCAGACGAAGCAGATCGAGCTGCTTCGCCGTGCTCGGGTAGGTCGTCGAGTTTTCCGCAGACTGGGTGTCGATCTGAACGTAGCGGAGGAAGCGATCGAGCAGATCCTCGGTTCGAGGGCGCTGAGAGGATCGGTCGTCTGACATCGGGCCTCAACATCACGCAGATTCGGCTCCGCGGCTGACGGAGCAGGAGAATCGTACCACGGAGGCGCCGATGCGTCTATTGGTCCAGACAGTTGTCCTCGACGGGTGCCGGCAGCCAGGTATCACCGTAGGCGCGAAGAGCCTCGACCAGCGGCAGCGCCGCCTGACCCTTTGGCGTCAGGCTGTATTCGACCCGGGGAGGGACCGACGCGAAGATCTGACGATTGAGAATGCCCTGTCGTTCGAGCTCCTTCAAGCGTCCGCTGAGCACGCGCGGACTCATCCCGGTCGATTGCTCAAGCTCGCTGAATCGTTGCGCGCCACCCGCCAGGTCACGCAGAATCAAGAGAGTCCAGGTGTCACCAAGAAGTCGAGCAGCGCGAGCGACTGGACAGACAGAACGGCTATCGCGCACTCGCATTCCCACCGTCACGACGCTACCTCCTCGCCCTGTCACCGAAAGTATACCAGATATGGCGTTGTCAGTCAGGCCCCGGGGCGTGACGGCGTCAAGAAGTCCGCGCCTGCGGATCGGCCATCGTCATCACGCCACGAGTAAGTGCCGCCAGGATGGGAATTTTGCTGCCGCGCAGGCAGAAAATACTCTTGTGCTGCCTTGACACGTGCGATATTATAGTAGTACTAGCTATCAAAATGATAGTTATGAAAGATCACGTAGCCGATGGGCTCGGACGGTACCAGCGCGAAGGTGCCGGGGTACGTGCACCCCGCGTCACGCGGTCCGTCCTGAACCCCGGTTGATCCACTTCGTGTGCAGGAGTCGTTTCTGTGCTGACGACATATCCCGTTCCGTCCGATCTCGACCTGGAACCCGCGGAGGTCCCGAACCTCGTGGACTCCCCCGAGGAGAATGAGACGGATGCTCAAGACGATCGAGCGATCGGTAATCTGCTCCAGATCTATCTCGACGAGATCGGGATGACGCCGCTGCTCAGCGCGGCCGAGGAAATCGAGCTTGCGCGCACCTATCGTGCCGACCCGTCCTCCGCTGCCGGTCAGGCCGCGCGCCAGCGCCTGATCGAAGCCAACCTCCGCCTGGTCGTCAGTATCGCCGCCCGCTATCAGAACCGTGGCTTGTCCTTCGGGGATCTCGTTCAGGAAGGGAATCTCGGGCTGTTCCGCGCGGTCGATCGATTCGACCCGGAGCGCGGCTTCCGTTTCTCGACCTACGCGACCTGGTGGATCCGCCAGGCAGTCACCCGTGCCCTCGCGGAGCGCGGCCGGACGATCCGTCTGCCGGTTCACCTGAACGACCTGCTCGGTCAGGTGTCGCGGACCACCGCCCGCCTTCAGCAGGAGCTTCAGCGCGAGCCGCGGATCGAGGAGGTTGCCCGTGCCCTGAACGTTCCCACGGCTCGCGTCGAGGAGACGCTTGCTCGTGCCGTTGAGCCCGCCTCGATCGAGGCGGAGCTGACGGAGGATGGGGGAACGCTGGCCGAACTCCTCCCGGACGAAGACCACTCTTCGACCGAGGCATCCTACGAGTTCACCGAGCTACAGGAGACCATCGACGCCGCCCTCGACGCGCTCGAGCCGCGCGAACGCCTGGTCATCACCCTCCGCTTCGGCCTCGACGGCATGCCGCCGCAGACGCTCGCCGAGATCGGCCAGGCGCTCCGGATGAGCAAGGAGCGGATCCGCCAGATCGAGGAGCACGCGCTGCGCAAGCTCCGGAATGGGCCATTCGCCCAGAGCCTCGCCGAGCTTGCCGCCTGATCAGCGGCGAGACGCCGCCTCGACGAACGCCCGAAAGAGCCGCGCCGAGAGGTCGCGCCACGGGACCCGCTGGCCCGGCGCCGGCGGCACCGGGTCATCTACTCGCTCGGGATGCCACTGCACGCCCACCACAAACTCGCGACCGGTCCGGGTATCAAGCGTCTCCAGCGCCTCGATCACGTCCGTCTGTCCACCCTCTGACGACACGCAGGAGAATGCCGACGCGACCAGCGAAGGAGCCACCCGCCCCGGGCCTACTCCCTGATGGTGGCGGCTATTGACCGCGAGAATTAGATCCTCTTTCGGATCGTCGTCAAGAATGCGAGCTAGCACGCTGTCGGCGGCGATGCGAACAAGGTGCGTCCGGCTCGCACGCGTGGTCTGATCCGAGCGGTGCATCGTCGCTGTCGGGAGATCCTGAATCAAGGATCCCCCCATCGCGACGTTGAGAAACTGGATCCCGCGACAGACTCCGAGGATCGGCAGGCCACGCTGCCGCGCGAGGTGAAATTGCGCGGTCTCGACGTGATCGCGTGGCCAGTGCGGCTCCTCCGATCCGTCGATCATCTCGTGGTAGAGCATCGGGTCGACGTCGCCGCCACCGGTCAGCAGCAGCCCATCGACCTCGCCGACGCGGCGGATTGGCGGGAACGACGGATGGAAGATCGCCCGCGCCTGCTCCGCGGACGGCCACTGGGGGCACTCTTGCTCCGTCGCGAGAACGACGGGCTCCGCGCCCGCGGCCCGGATCGCCTCGATGTAGCGCTGACCGATCCTCTCATCCGGGAGATAGCTGATCCCGATTTTGACCGTCACGTCTCCCTATCCCCTATTCCATCCGCTCGCGGATAATGGTCACGCCGTCTCGCCGTCGATCGATGACGTCGATCACGGGAAAAGTCTATCGTCCGCACGGGTGGACGTCAAACGCATCCCGTGCCAGGCGGTAGCTCCTGGCGCGCGGTGTGCAAACCGGCTGCCGGGGGTTGACGATGAGCGAGCATCTGATGTATCTCGGGACGGAAGACGGCGTTTTGACGATGCGACGCCTGCCGGGCAACTGGGAGCAGATTTCGGCAGGCCTGAGCGGCCACGCGATCTGGTGCCTGGCCCATCGTCCCGGGCACCCACAGGAGATCTTCGCGGGTAGCTACGGCCGTGGCCTCTTCTACTCGGCCGACGCCGGCCAGACCTGGCAGGCGCGAAATATCGGCCTCACCTTCACTCACGTCCGATCGATTCTTGTCGATCCGTCGGATCCGACGCGTGTGTTCGTCGGAACGGAGCCGGCCGCGGTGTTCCGAAGTGTCGACGGCGGCGAGAGCTGGCAGGAGCTATCGAGCGTCGAGCAGCTACCTGGTCACGAGCGCTGGTTCCTCCCATACTCTCCTCGCGCGGGTGCGGTGCGCACACTCCAGGCAGTGCCCGGCCTTCCCAACAGCTTCTATGGCGGTATCGAACAGGGGGGCGTCATCTTCACCTACGACGGTGGGGACACGTGGCAGCTTCTCGACGGCGTCCACCAGGACGTACACGACGTCCTCGTCGATGCCGACGGCGGCGTGATCGTCTTCGCCGCCACCGGCGGTGGAGTCTATCGCTCCTTTGACGGGGGCCGTAGCTGGGAGCGTGTCCTCGCCGATTACACCCGCGCGGTCGCACAGCAGCCCGGTCATCCTCAGATCGTCTTTGCGGGACCGGCGGCTCGGGTCGGTCACCGCGGGCGAATCGAGCGAAGTACGGATGCCGGGAGCACCTGGCAGCCGTGGTGGTGTGGGCTTCAGGTTCCACTCGCAGGCATGGTCGAGCACTTCGTCGCCCGACCAGGGACGCTGGATGACCTCGGTGGGCTGTTCGCCGTCCTATCTGAAGGCGACGTCTATCACAGCGACCTCGACCGCCCCGACTGGGTTCCCCTCTTCTGCGGCGGCAAGCCGCGTGTCAACGTCGTCGATCTCGCGGTCGGCTAGCCGAGGCGGGGCACCCGGTGCTGCCAGGCGGCAGCGGGCACGCCGGCACCAGCGGGTGCTCGTCAGGGCCAGGCTTCTATTTCCAGAGCCGTCTGAACCCGAGCCGCTCGCACTCGGGGGAAACCGGCTGTCCCGGCGGCGAGGTTGGCAGGCAGTTGTGCAGCATCACCCATTCATCCTGGGTGATCTCCTCGAATCCCGCGACCTTTCGCAGCAGATCGGGCGTGATCCCGAGGGCGATCGAGATACGCTCGAGCACGTGCGGGTCGTCGAAGGGCTGCTGCTTTTCGACGTGATTGATGAAATCGAGTGAAACATCCGCCTTCTGCGCAAGCTGCTGCGAGTTGAGGCGGTGACCATACTTCCGCTCCTCCAGACGAAAGATGATCTCATTCGTCTGGTGCTGGGTCAGGCGGAACTTTGCTGGAGCCGGCTGTGCCATGTGCTCCTCCTCACACTGGAGAACGTCGGTCAGGGAGCAGGAACGAGCGGCATCAGGCCGTCGACTCCCGCCCCTGTCTCTACGTCGGCACGCAATGTGCCGGGACATCCGGCTCTTTCGAGGATTTGGCCAGCATAGGGAGGAACCAGGATGGCCAGACCACAGGTGAGTACGCAACCGAACGTGCAGATACTCGAAACCGGCAACATCGCCTTCTTCTATCGCCCGAAGATGGACGTGCTGCATCCGAAGAGCCCCGACGACCTTGAGCGCGCGTTCTTCATGCTCTTCCCGGATGATCAGACGCACCACAAGAACCGCCTGTTCATTCTCGCGCACGGGGTCTTTCCCAAGATTGTCCCGGAAGTTTTGCTTCCCGAGGAGCGAGACTGGGCCTTCGTGACTGACGCCAGCCAGGATCCGCGCGCGCTCGTGGATGCGCTGGAGAAGAACATCCCCGGCCCACCGGAGCCGTCGGGACAGCGTGCACGTCCCTGGGCGAGGATCGCCGGCGATGGTCGGTACGCGATCGTTCGGCACGAGGACCATACCCATCTCGTCTACGCCTTGCGTGAGCCGAAGCAGCCTGGCGTGGTCCAGCAGCAGCTCGAGATCAAGCCCCAGGCAAGCTACGTCATCTCGGTGAAGGAGCCCTACGCTCCGTCCGAGATCGTTCTGGAGAACAAGCCAAGCTATCCCGAGAGCCTGCGCAAGAAGTTCGACGGCCACGGCTGGATCTCGGTCGAGCCCACCGACTATCTCGACTATCAGTGGACGCAGGTCCTGCTGGCTGGCGCGGAGACCGACATTCAGCGCGAGCTAGGGATCAAGCTTGATGCCCGGAAGGAAAATCAGGCTGAAAGAGCCGCGCTCCAGCTCCTCAGCCAGGAAGCAAAGGAAGCGCGAGATCGATGGCACGTCGACCTGTTCGCGCCGATGCGGCAGGGTGTCTGGGAGTAGGTACGGACCTGGAGCGGCAGCCGGTGCCACTCCGACCACGGGTGAAGGCAGCCTGAGTCAACGCCGCGACGCCCGGACACGCCGGGTCGCTGCGCGTCGGTCGTGCTCGGGGTGGCACGTCAGGCGTAGAGAATTCGCCCACACGACGGGCAGAAAATAAAGTCGCGGCCAGCCCGGACGCGCTGGACCAGGCCCATGGGAAGGGCGATCCGGCACCCCTGGCAGGTCGAGCGCTCGATCTTGCTGATCGCGAGCCCGCGTTTCGTGCGCCGAAGCTGCTCGTACTGTGCAAGATTGGCCGCCGCGATCGTGGATGCCAGTCGCGCACGCTCCGTGCTGAGCGTCGCGAGCTGTTCTGTCACCTCGGCCTGGTGGGCGCGAAGCTCGCGGTGCTTCGCGTCGACAGTCGATTGAACGCGCGCCAGCTCACTCTCGGCCTGGCGAAGCTCGGCCTGGGTCCCCTCGATCTCCGCCATCAGCTGGAGCTCGCGGTCTTCCAGCAGTCGACGTCGCTCCTGGCGCTGCTCGAGCTCGCGCCGCAGGCCCTCAAGCTCCTTCGGGTTCCGGATTGCTCCGCTGTAGAGCCTCTGCTCATCTTCCTTGGCACGGCGACTGAGCTCCTCGACATCCCATTCGAGATCGCGCAGCTGCCGCTGCTGATCGTGGAGCAGTTCCTGCAGGCGATTCACCTGTGCGCGCGCGCCGGTCAGCTCACCCGATTCGCCAAGTGCCGCCTCGATCTCCTGAAGCGCGCGACGTCGCGCCTCGATCTGCAGGTCCAATTCCTGCACCTGGTAGAGCAGTTGCAGATCACTCACCGCCCGCACCCTCGAAGCCAAGTTCACACATTATACCCAGACACCAAAGCCCAGAGCAAATGACATCACGCTCTGACGAAATAGCAGAAGACCAGCCTAGCTGGCACCAAACTTGCTCATTCCGGTAATCGTTAGCTGGCCCAAGGGGCAGCGATCAGCGGCCGGCGCGGTCGGGTGAGGCGAGGGAGAGCGGCTTCCGCCCCGTTGTCCCAGTCACGAGGAGGGTTGAGGCGAATGGATCTTATTCATCGCCTAGAACAATACCGAACCGAAGAGCAGAAGTTGGCATGGCAGGGAACCTTTGCCCAGTACTTCGATCTCGTCGTCGCGAATCCGCAGATCTGCCAGCTATCCCACGCTCGCGTGTACAACATGCTTTTGCAGGCGGGCGTGGAGACCGGCCCGAACGGCGAGAAGATCTATAACTTCTTCGCCCGGGATCTCTTCGGGCTGAACAAGACGCTGCAGCAGCTCGTCGAGTATTTCAGCTCCGCGGCGCGACGACTGGAAGTGCGGAAAAGGATTCTACTGCTCATGGGACCGGTGGGCGGTGGCAAATCGACCATCGTCACTCTCCTGAAACGCGGCCTCGAGGCGTACAGCCGTACCGACGAAGGCGCGGTGTACGCCATCAAGGGCTGCCCCATGCACGAGGAGCCGCTGCACCTGATTCCGGAGTCGTTACGCGGCGACATCTTCAAGGAGTACGGAATCTACATCGAGGGCGACCTCTGCCCGGTGTGTCGGCAGCGGCTGCAGGATGACTACGGCAACAAGATCGAGGACGTGCTCGTCGAGCGAATCACGTTCTCCGAGAAGGCGCGCTGTGGCATCGGCACCTTCACTCCCAGTGATCCGAAGTCCCAGGACATCTCCGAGCTGACGGGCTCGATCGATCTCTCGACCATCGGCGACTATGGTGTCGAGTCGGATCCCCGCGCCTACCGATTCGACGGGGAGCTGAATATCGCGAACCGCGGTCTGATGGAATTCATCGAGATGCTCAAATGCGATGAGAAGTTCCTCTATGGCCTGCTGACCCTCTCGCAGGAGCAGTCGATCAAGACCGGTCGGTTCTCGATGATCTACGCCGACGAGGTCATCGTCTCCCACACCAACGAGAACGAGTACAACGCGTTCGTCGCCAACAAGAAGTCAGAAGCACTTCAGGACCGCATCATCGTCATCCGGGTCCCGTACAACCTGCGGGTCTCCGATGAGGTCAAGATCTACGAGAAGCTACTCGCGGAGAGCGCGCTCAAGGACGTCCACATTGCGCCGGGCACCCTCCACGTCGCAAGCATCTTCGCAGTTCTGTCGCGGCTCGAGCAGTCGAAGAAGGCGGGCATGAGCCTGATGAAGAAGCTCAAGCTCTACGATAACGAAGAGGTTGAAGGCTTCACCCAGAACGACGTGCGCGAGCTGCAGGAAGAGGCGGTACGCGAGGGGATGGAGGGTATCTCCCCACGCTACATCATCAATCGTCTCTCCAACGCGCTGATCAAGGATAACGTCTGCTGCCTGAATCCGATCGACGCTCTCCGTGCTCTCCGCGATGGATTCGAGCAGCATACCAGCATCTCGCGTGACGAGCGCGAGCGCCTTCTGAATCTGATCGCCGAGGCTCGCAAAGAGTACGACGAGATGGCCAAGCGGGAAGTCCAGCGCGCTTTCGTCTACTCGTTCGAGGAGTCGGCACGAACGCTGCTGGACAACTACCTTGACAACGTCGAGGCCTTCTGCAACAAGACCAAGCTACGCGATCCCATCACCGAGGAAGAGGTCGAGCCTGACGAAAAGCTCATGCGCTCGATCGAGGAACAGATCGGCGTCACCGAGA
This sequence comes from Chloroflexota bacterium, assembly GCA_902810745.1. Lineage (GTDB taxonomy): Bacteria > Chloroflexota > UBA6077 > FW602-bin22 > CADDYW01 > CADDYW01. Next base: position 10,957 of record CADDYW010000095.1, read on the forward strand.
CCGCGAAGAAGGCATTTCGCGAGGAGATTCTGATTCGGATCTCCACGCTGGCGCGTCGCGGCCAGCGCTTCGAGTACAACTCCCACGAGCGGCTGCGAGAAGCAATCGAGAAGAAGCTCTTCTCGGACCTCAAGGACATCGTCAAAATCACGACGTCGACCAAAACGCCCGACGCCGAGCAGCTTCGCCGGATCAACGACGTGATCGAGCGGCTCGTCTCGCAGCAGGGGTACTGTGTCGTGTGCGCCAACGAGCTTCTGCGGTACGTCGGGACGCTCCTCTCCCGCTAATCGAGCGGCGCGAAAGGTGGACGGCATGCGCTGGACACTGTCTCTCTCTCGACAGGACTGGTCGCTTCACCGGAAGGGCCCCGTGGATCAGGCCCGTCACAACGAAAAGGTCAAGGAAGCGATCAAGAACAATCTGCCGAGCATCATCAGTGAGGAAGCGATCATCACCTCTGACGGCGACAAGATCGTCAAGGTGCCCATTCGCTCGCTTGATCTGCCACACTTTCGCTACGACTTTGGCCGGAACAGGCACATTGGCCAGGGTGAAGGGAACAGCCAGGCCGGCGACAAGGTCGGCCAGGCAGGTCCCGGTCAGGGCAAGCAGGCCGGCAATATGCCCGGCGTCGACTACTACGAGGCCGAAATCACCGTCGATGAGATCGCGGATCTGATCTTCGAGGATCTTGGTCTACCCAATCTCCAGCAGAAAACCGCCGAAACGATCGAGGCGGAAAGCTTCCGCTTCAACGAGATTGCCAAGAAAGGCATCATGTCCAACCTGGATAAGCGGCGGACGATCCTCGAGAACATCAAGCGCAACGCGCTCGCGGGTAGGCCACGGTTCGATCGTGTGAAGGAGGATGACCTTCGCTTCAAAATCTGGGTTCCGGACGTGCGCCGGGAGACGAACGCCGTCGTGATCGCGATGCGCGACGTCTCCGGCTCGATGGGCGAGTTCGAGAAGTACATCTCGCGCTCGTTCTACTTCTGGATGGTGAAGTTTCTCCGGACCAAGTACAACAACGTCCAGATCGTCTTCATCACCCACCATACCGAAGCGAAGGAAGTGGACGAAGAGACTTTCTTCAAGCTCGGCGAGAGTGGCGGAACCAAGGTCTCATCTGCCTACCAGCTCGCACTCGACATCATCAAAGAGCGCTTCGATCCCAACTCCTGGAACATCTACCCGTTCCACTTCTCGGACGGCGACAACTGGGGCGACGTGGATAATCGACGCTGCGTCGAGCTCGTGAATCGGCTGCTGGAAGTCTCGAATGTCTTCGGCTATGGGGAGATCCGCGAGGGCGGCGTCCGATCGAGCAGCACCCTGATGAACGCCTTCCAGGCGATCAAGAACGAATGCTTCATCCCGGTTATCATCACGGACAAGAAGGACGTTCATCCGGCGTTGCGGAAGTTCTTCACTCCGCAGGTGATGCCGTCCAGCGGACAGACCGGCGAAGGGGCCACGACGTCTTCCGCGGCTGCGCTCCGCGTGGGGGGCATATGATTCCGGTCGATATGCCCGCGATCGAGAAGGCAATCGACCAGATCTTCGGCATCGCGGAGCGGTTTGGCCTCGATCCGTTTCCCATCCACTTCGAGATCGTACCGCCGAGCATCATGTACGAGTTCGGCGCCTACGGCCTGCCTGGGCGCTTCTCGCACTGGACCCACGGACGCGCCTATCAGCAGACCAAGACGATGTACGATTACGGGCTGAGCAAGATCTACGAGCTCGTCATCAATACGGATCCGTGCTATGCCTTCCTGATGGAAGGCAACTCCATGATCCAGAACAAGCTCGTCATCGCGCACGTCGTCGGCCACAGCGACTTCTTCAAGAACAACGCGTACTTTCGTCGCACCAACCGCAAGATGCTCGACAGCGTCAGCATCAACGCCGAGCGCATCCGACGGTACGAGTTTCAGCACGGGCGGCTCGAGGTCGAGCAGTTCCTCGATGCCGTGCTTTCGATCCAGGAGCACGTCGATCCCCAGCCCGAGATGCGCCAGAAAGCGATCGAGGCAGCGGAGCGGGCGCGCCACGAAGAGCGTCACGCCGAGCGGACCACTCCCTACGACGACCTGCTCCTCCTGGATCCCAAACCGCCAGCGGAGCCCGAGGCCAACCGCGCACCGCGCAAGATTCCCGAGGAGCCCGACAAGGACCTTCTGCAGTTCATCGCCGAGCACGCCCCCGAGCTGGAGGACTGGCAGCGCGACGTGATCCAGATCGTTCGCTCGGAGATGCTCTACTTCGTGCCGCAGATGCAGACAAAGATCATGAACGAGGGGTGGGCTGCCTACTGGCATCTCCGCATCATGCGCGAGCTGGACCTCAGCGACGCAGAATATCTCGAGTTTTCCCAGCTTCACGCGAACGTGCTCGCACCGTCCAAGCAATCCCTCAATCCCTACCTGGTCGGCATGAAGCTGTTCGAGCACATCGAGAAATCATGGGATAATCCCACCGAGGAGCAACGACGCGAGCTTGGCCGTGTCCCTGGACAGGGACGCGCCAAGATCTTCGAGGTGAGGGAGATGGAGAACGACGTCTCGTTCATCCGCAACTACCTCACCCAGGACCTGATCGACGATCTGGACCTGTACATCTACAAGCTCGAGGGCGATGAGCTCAAGGTGGTCGAGAAGGATTACCAGAAGATTCGCGACATGATCGTCGCGGGCATGACCAACTTCGGCTATCCCTACATCGTCGTCGAAGACGGCGACTACCGCCGCAACCGTGAGCTGTACCTCAAGCACCTGTACGAAGAGCAAGAGATCGACATCGACTATGCCGAAAAGACCTTGCGTTACGTCTACCAGCTCTGGCGGCGCCCGGTGCACCTCGAAACCGTGCTCAACGGCAAAGGTGTCGTGCTCACCTATGATGGCGAGAAGAATACCAAACGCGTCTTGTAGCGCTGAGTGATGAGTGCTGAGTGATGGGTGATGAGTGATGAGGGCCTTGTGCTCATCATTCCCTTGGCAGGCGGCGCGACTGGCCCCGCCCATGATCCTTTCTTCAGCTCTTCCAGAAATGGACGGGGGGCGGCGGCGTGAACCTCCGGTCAGCGGAGTACTTTTGTCGGTGTCCACTCATCACTTTTCACTCGTGTGGTATAGTCTCAGCGAAGTGGACTATCAACGGATGATGAAGGTACCCGGTGGCTGATGAGCCGATGAGGCGAACGCCGACATTCTCACCTCATCACTCATCACCCATCACTCATCACTCCGTCCCGTCGGGAGGCAAGGTTGCCCAAAGGTCTCGAGACAATCATTCAAATCGTCCTGGCACTCGTCGGAGCGTATGCTGCTGCCTTCTGGTTCTGCCTCGTGGTCTGGACCTTCCGGGACATCCAGAAGCGCAGCCGAGACGTCGTCGTTCAGGTGCTCGCGACGACGCTGGTTCTGCTGTTCAACGTGCCGGGCCTGATCCTGTACACGATCCTCCGGCCGCCGGAGACGCTCGCGGAAGCTTACGCGCGATCGCTGGAAGAAGAATCGCTGATCCAGGACATCGAGGAGCGCCAGGCCTGCCCCAGCTGCAAGCGGCGGGTCAGCTCAGACTTCATGGTCTGCCCCACCTGCCGCGCGCAATTGAAGCGGCCGTGCGCGAACTGCAATCGCCTGCTCCAGCTTGGCTGGTCCGTGTGTCCCTACTGCGGGGTCGACGTCGAGCCAGTGACGTCGCCCGTAGCCACCCCGACCGCCCGCGTTCACGCGTAAACCAGGTGCTGAGTGCCGCGGAACGAGTGCCGAGTCGCGGCCACTCCCTACCCCCAACCCCCGGCCGTAGCCGGCTCAGCACTCAGCACTACCGAAGGAGCCTCTTCTCCACCTTACAGATCATCGTGTAGGCAGGATCGTAGACGTTGCCGACCTCGTAACGCACGCACTGACCGAGCAGGATCGACGCCGCGCTCGCGTCGAGACCGTAGTCCTCTTCCAGCCAGCGCATCATCTCGGTCGTCGCGTGCTGGAGCGCCTGGTCCAGCGGCCGAGCGTTGCCAGCAGTCATGATGAAGTCGTCGTCCTCGGCGCGCGGCCAGCCGATCTTCTTTCCTTTGAGCAGACGGACGGTGAACTGCACATCGAACGAGATCTCGATCCCGGTCCCGACGATCTCGCCGTCGCCCTGGGTGGCGTGCCCGTCCCCGACGAACAGCAGGGCACCCGGCACGAAGACGGGGAAGTACACCGTCACGCCTTCGCGGAAGCCCCGATAGTCCATGTTCCCGCCGTGGGTCGAGGAGGTCGCCGTCGAGATGGCCTGGCCCCGCGGCGGCGCGACGCCAAAGCAGCCCAGCATCGGCGCGAGGGGGATGGTGAAGCGCCCGAGCTTCGTCTCCGGTTTCACCAGCGTCGCCGTCCACGCGTCGAGGTCCACCTCCCACTCGGCCAGCCCTCGCTCTGAAGGCAAGCTAGTGACGAAGTCGGGATCGACGACGTTTCCGGCGAGCGACGCGGCGGTCCAGCCAATCCGTCGGTTTGGGCGCAGGCGATCGAAGTGAACCGCGAGCGTATCTCCCGGCTCGGCGCCCTCGACGAAGAACGGGCCGGTCTGCGGGTTGCCGCGCTCAGCGACGACCCGCATCTCGGCGTCCTGGCCGCGCGCGTCCACCGTCCGCGTCTGCACGGTGTCGCCGTCGGAGATGTGAAGCACCGGCGGGTACGTTCCCATCGCGGTGTAATAGATCGTCGGATCGAAGTGATGGATCGCCACGGCAGCTTTCTCCTGTTCTCAGTCTCGCTGGCTTCGGTCCCGAATGGCCGTATGGTAACACGAAGCTGAGCACGGAGCCACTCCTTCGGCGTCGGACTGGCGTCAATCTTCCAGGCCTGAATCTGCTCTTGACGAGGCGCTCTGCCGAGTGCTACGGTCTGCCCACGATTCCGCGACGAGAGGCAACTCCGACGACCGTGGGCAGGTCCGCTCGCTACCCGGCGTCCCATCCGGGCGCGCACGGCTCCCATGTCTCTCGCGCGCTCCTCATCGTCGCGGTGCTCATCGCGGCGGTGACGCGCCTCGGCTGGCTTCGCCTGATCGAATTCCAGAACGACGAAAGCTGGGCGCTGAGCATCGCCTCCTCGATCGCGCGCGGCGAGGCATTCCCGCTCGTCGGCATCGGCTCCTCGCTCGACGTCCCGAATGCGCCATTCTTCGTCTACCTGATGGCGCTGCCCGAGATCTTCACCCGCGATCCGTCGGTGGCGACCGGACTGATCGGTCTGCTCGGCACGGCGGCGGTCGCGGCCACCTACGGCTTCGCGAGATGCCTCTTCGACCGACCGACCGCGGTTTCTGCCGCGCTGCTCTACGCCGTCAGTCCGTGGGGAATCGTCTTCAGTCGCAAGGTCTGGGGACAGGATGCTCTACCGCTGTTCGTCACGCTCGGGTTCTGGGCGCTGTTCGGGAGCGTGCTCTCCGGCCGGCGCTCCTGGATCGCACCGGGCGTCGTCCTCCTCACCCTCGCCAGCCAGCTGCATCCTACCGCTTTCTTCCTCGCCGTGCCCGCGCTCCTACTCATCGGCGGCTGCATCGGCCTCGACTGGCCAGAGGCGTGGCCCACGCTCCGATGGCTCGGCATCGGGCTGCTCGCGGCGGGGGCCATCGAGATGCCGTTCGTCGTCTGGCAGGCGCAGCACGGCTGGCCCTTGGTCCACGCGGTCGGACACCTGGCCCGCGATCCGGGTCGGGTCGATCTGAGCGCCCTGCGCTGGGCTGGAAGCGCCATCGCCGGCAGCGGGTATCCGGCCCTCGCCCAGGTGGGTAATTTATGGAAACCCGCTGGCTTCGTCGAGGTTGGCCTGCTGCTTGGTGGACTGGCGTTGCTGCTCACCCGAGCAGTCAGGTCGGGCGCGGTCGCGCGTCGACTGTCCGCGCTCGCGCTCCTCGTCTGGATCGCCGCGCCAGTCCTCGCGCAGATCCACCACAGCGTCCCGATCTATCCCCATTACTTCATCGTGCTCTACCCTGCCTGCTACGTGGTGATGGGGGCGGCGGTAGCGGCTCTCTGGAGCTTCGTCCCGCCGTTCGTGAGGCTCGAGAAGCTGACGATCGAGCCCGTTCGGATCGCGGCGATCGTCGCCGTGGCCGCACCAGTGATCCTCGGGATCGTCGCGTTCACCGACTACGTCGCGGCGCTGGAACGGAGCGCGGTTCGGCCTGACTTCGGCGTCCCCCTGCAGCGACAGGAAGAATTGTTCGACGCGGCGAGCCGGCTCGCTGCGGGCGGCCCGATCTATTTTGGAACCCACGACTCGCTCGCCCCGACTCTCGCCTACCTCTCCGACGGCCGCTGGCGCATCTTCGACGACCGACGCGGCCTGCGCCTGCCGTCGAGCGATCACGCGTCGGTCCTGGCCATCTCGGATCAGACCACGTCGGCCGGCACGCTTGCCGCGCGCTGGCTCGACGCCGAGCGAGTCTCGACCATTCGGCTTACCGACTGGAGCACGGTCACGCTTTACCGCCTCGCACCGGGCGTCGCCGAGGCTGCGCCGGGCTTTCATCCGATGAATGCCGCCTTCGACGTTGGAATGACGCTGACCGGCTACCGCATCGCAAGCGATCCGGAGCGACGCGAGATCCGCCTCGACCTTCACTGGCGGTTCGATGGGACTTCACCGCCCAAACCGCCCACCGTCTTCAATCACCTGCTCGATCCGCGCGGCGAGACGGTCGCGCACGTCGACGGTCTGGCCTACGATCCAACCGACTGGCGGGCTGGCGAGCTCGCCCTGATCGAGTTCGATATGCCCTGGCCGACCGCGCCCGGACCCTACCGCCTCGAAGTTGGGCTCTACGATTATCCCAGCATGAAACGCTTCCAGCTTCTTCGGCCCGCCGCGGGCGCGCCGGCCGACTCACTCGACCTCGGCCCGGTCGACCTCGTCGAGGGTGGAGGGCCCTAACGTGTCGCGCAGTACGCCAAGCCCGACTGCCCGTCCGCCGACCAGTCGAGCTTTCTTGCGGTCGAGCTTGTAGTTGAAGCAAGCC
>CADDYW010000096.1 GCA_902810745.1 Chloroflexota bacterium
CGAGGGGCTCTGGAAGCGCCTGCCGGGGCTGGCACCAGGCCAGGCGATCGTCTCCTTCCCGCACATGACGCGGCCCTTGCTGGTGTCGGTGGATCCGACGCCCGCGAAGCTCCGCCTGGTGGAGTGAGGGGGACACCGAAGACAACCCAATCCCGACGGACCGTGGCAGCGCAGAGAGTTTTATCTGTTTTTCCCTGCCACGATCGGTAGCTGTCGCGTACGATAGTTCGGACCACCGAGGGAGTCCTAGCCCGCTATGGAGAATCCGCGAGGTAAGGCTGGCTACGAACGGAGGATGGCTTGGAAGAAACCGATCTCGTGCTCTTGTTAGGCGACGTCGATGCCATCAAGGATTATGTCTTCGAAACCTCATCCCTACCCCAGATGCGCGGAGGTAGCCGGCGACTGATCGACTGCGAACAAGAGGTGTCGGCGCACGTCAAGCGGGATGGTGGAAGGGAGATCTTTTGTGGGGGCGGTAGCTTCCTCTTCGAGGTGCCGCGCGCGCGCGCCCAGGTGCTGAAAGAAGAGATCGAGCGCATCTACCTCAAGAGGACCGGTGCGGCCACGGTGACAGTCGTGTACGAGAACAATCACCCGCCTCCGCACGTCGGAGGCCCCGAGGATGGGTGGTGCGGGCGACTGCGGAGGGCGAGTGGCTCTGAGCGCCTCCTGGATGGCGGCTTCGCGCACCGGCTTGCCGTTCTCGCCGGCCGCCTGCGCAGCGCGAAATCCAGCAGGCTCGTCGCCCCATTTGTCGAAGCACCGCCGTTCGGCCGCCGCTGCGAAACCTGCGGAATCCGCCCCGCCACCGTGGAGAGAACGCGCGCCGGCACGCGGCCTACCGACGGGAGCGGCCGCCTCGTACTCTGTCAGGTATGCCTTCAGCGCCACGAGGCCGGAGTGACCGGAGAAGGAGAGACCCGCGGGAGGTTCAACCAGGAGTTCCGCGACTTTGCCCAGCCGCGTTCCATTCAGGCTCCAGATCTCGATCACTTGGTCGGGCCTGCAACGAGGAAGTATCTGGCGCTGCTGTACGCGGATGGAAACAGCATCGGCGCCTTGCTTCAGAACGCTCAAACCAGAGAGCACTACCACGCGCTGTCGAGCGCGATGCATTCGGCGACCAAGGAAGCGCTATTCGAGGCGCTCGCCCAGACCTGTGCTGCCCAGCTATCACACGGGACCTACTGGCCATTTGAGATCGTCAATGTCGGCGGTGACGATGTCATCGTTCTCGTGCAGGCAGGTTACGCCTGGGAGCTCGCGATTGAGTTCCTCGAACGCTTCGAGCGTGGTATGCGGAATAAGGTCGAGGAGGCGTACCGTGGCTGGCCGGCGGACTGGCCCGCTGAGATCACCGCCTCGTGCGGTATTGCCATCGCCGATGCTCAATATCCGATCCGTTTCCTGCGTGAGCTGGCTGTGGACCTCCTGAAAGGCGCCAAGAAGCTCGCAAAGAAGAGCGGAAGCAGACCGCAGAGCGCATTAACCTTTCTCTGGCTCCAGAACCCCGTCCTCGTCGGATCGGCCGAGCCGCTTCTCGCGCGTTACCACCATCAAGAGTTTGTTCTGATCGCTCGACCATACACCCTCCGCCAGGCGCGAGATCTGGATGGACTGGCGCAGGAAGCCGCGCAGTGGCCAGGCGCGCGACGGCAGCGGTGGGGAGAGGCAATCGAGCATGGCATGCAGGTGGCGTTGAACACGATCTACTACGACATCGCGGGTGCGCGCGCCAGTGAGCGAGAACAGCTCTACCACTTTGTTAGCAAGGTCGGCGGGTTGCTTAGTACCGGGACCCACGGCAGGGTGGGGGAGATCCCACTCTGGGATATCGATACCAACGAGGGAGTGTATCGAACCGCGATCGGCGATGTGCTCGAGCTGGCGGAGCTACAGACTCTCCGACCCGGTTTCGCCCCCGTAGCGGAGGAGGCGCGATGAGCTACCTGGAGCTAAACCTGGCTATGAGCCTGCTGAGCCCCGTGCACACGACCGGGAATCGCGCGATCTGGCAGGCAGATAAAGCTACCGCTCTCACCGTGAACGGTCTACCGATCATCCCGGCTACAACGATCAAGGGCCTGCTCCGCCGGAGCGCGGTCGCCGTACTCGCGACATCGGGAGCGCGGATCTGCATCGGCCCGGAGCCAGGCGATATGTGCTCGTCCCTGGATGAGCTCTGCATCTTGTGCCGCGTATTCGGGAATCCGCGGCGGATCTCGCCGCTGCGATTCCACGACGCGGTACCTGCAGGAGACATCGCGCTGCAGATACGCAGCGGCGTCACGATCAGTCGCCAGCGGCGGTCCGCTTTAGCCGGGCGCGTGTTCTTCATCGAAACCGCCTCCGCGATGCCCGGGCCATGGGTGGCGACGTGTACCGGCTACTTCGCAACGGCGGATCTCGGGCGGGAGGCGGCCACGCTGATCGCTATGGCTGCGCGCGCGGTCCAGGCGGTTGGGAGCGGTAGCAGCCGTGGACTAGGCTGGGTCGGATCCTGGCACGTTCGGGGCACCATCGACGGCGACCTCCTGACCGAAGAGATGCTGGTTTCATCCTGGACCTCGACGCTAGGCGGAGCAGGGTCATGGACGTGACGTGGATCCAGGTCGAGCCGATTGATCCTGTGGTGCTGGGCAGTGTTCGAGCAGGATCGAACTTTCTCAGCACCCAGTCATATCTTCCTGGTCGAGTGCTCCGCGGAGCCTGGGCAGAATGGCTCCTGGCGCAGGGCCTCAAGGAGTCGATTCCCGCACGCCTGGATGGTGTCAGGATCGGCAATCTCTTCCCTTGTGCCGAGTGGCAGGGCCTGCAGTACGCTTCGCCATTACCGATGAGCGCGCTCTCCTGCAAGCGCGAGGCGGGTTTCCGCAGCGAGCCGTCCCCGGCTCACCGGGGCCACGGGGTGGTCGATGTTCTCGTCGCGCACCTGGCCTACCACCTCCTGTCCGAACGCGGGGCGAGCTTCCCCGTTCCCTTCGCCATCACCTGCTCCGAATGTGGAGACCGAATGGAGTACTCAAGCCTCTTCTACAGTGTGTACCGGCGAGGCGCTCAGACGCACTACAGCCGCACGCGCGAGAGCTACTACACCCAGACGAAGGTGGCGATCAGCCGCTACCGGCGCGCCTCGGTCGATCGCATGCTGTACAACGTTACCGGCCTGAGCCCTCGCTGTGGATCGCCTGAAGGTCGGGGGAGCGATGCCCAGCTTGCGCTGATTGGCCGAGTATACGGCCCTTCCGAGAAAGTAGAGGAGCTGCTCGCGGCGCTCAACACGACCCCCATCGGAGCCCTGCGGACCCGCGGGCTCGGCAGGGTCAAGGCTAAGTACGCATCCGTGAGCGGCTTTGAGCCGATCGAAGCCCGTCTGACCCGCTTCAACGCTGCGCTGAGAGAGGCATGGATGGACCTGCGGCGTCTGGCACCCGAGCCTCAGGACTTCCGGGAGTCCCCTCGGGACACTTTCTTCACCGTGGATCTGCTCTCGCCGGGGATATTTCGCCAGCACGGCGTTCCGTCGCTGGTTCCTAGGCTGAGCATCGGTGCATCATTCCTGAAGCCAGTCTTCTGGCTGACACGTCCTGACCTGGCCAGCGGGTGGTCGACGGCGTGGGGGCTCCCGAAGCCAACCGACCTGGCCGCTCGCGCCGGAAGTGCCTATGTCTTCCGCTGGGACGGCCCTCCCGATCAGCTGGTCGCGGCGCTCGAACGACTGGAGAGCCAGGGCGTCGGCGAGCGCTGCGATGAAGGATTCGGCGAATGTGTCATTTGTCACCCATTTCACCTGGAGATGAGCGAACGATGAAGAGACTACCAATCCGCGTTATCCAGGAGATTGACCGGCGCGAGGATCAGTGGGTTCAGCTCGCCAGCGAGCTGGCAGCGGACCGCCGGGTATGGATGAGGGCGGGGCAACTACGCAACATTCTAGGCGTGGCTGAGCATGGGAACTCCTGGGCAGCAGTCGCCCTCTTTATGCGTTATCAAGCCGCGCGCCCGCAGGCGCAGATTCCCAGCGAGTGGGTGGAAAAAGCTATCGGGCGCCTGGAGGAACTCCACACTGCCGCGCGCGATCTTGCCCCGGCTGGCGACGAGGACCTGCGCCGCCGGGTTCACCTGGACCTCGTCTCCCGGGTGCTTGGCTATACGATTCGCTGGCTCGCCTGGAATCAGTTCATCAGCAAGCAGGGAGGCCGGCCGTGAGTCGTTTTGCTCGCTTCGAGAGCCGAACCCTTGTACGAGCCACGCTCGAGATGGACACGGCGCTTTCCGTGGGATCCCGCCTCTCCTTCAAGCCGACCGGTACCGATCTGCCAGTCGTCAAGGGGCCAGATGGTGTTCCCTTCATTCCGGGCTCGTCGATCAAAGGCGTGGTGCGATTCCAGGCCGAACGTATCCTCCGATCCGCGGATCTCGGGCCAGATTTCCGTGCCTGCGATCCCTTCGACGATCCGTGCCTCTCGCCTAACAAGGGAAACTCCGAAAAAGAACCGGGAGAGACCGAAGCGAAGTACAGCGAGCGGCTGTGGGAGAATAGCTGTACCGCGTGTCGCCTGTTTGGCTCTCCGTGGATCGGTAGCCGTCTGCTCTTCAAGGACGCGAGCCTCCGAAATGCCGGCGATCTGGCGGTCGTGACCCAGATCCGCGACGGCGTGGGCATCGACCGCGACCTCGGGGCCGCTGCCACCAACATCAAGTACGACTTCGAAACGGTGGTACCCGGTGCCCAGTTCGACGTCGAGGTAATCGGAGAGAATGTAGAGCTCTGGGAGCTAGGCTTCGTCACGTCGATCTTCCGTCTCTGGAGTGAGGGGCACCTCGCGATCGGGGGAAAGTCGACGCGTGGTACCGGCTGGGGACGCCTGCGCGATCTCGTCGTGCAACGGGTGGAGAAGGACGAGATGATCGATTACCTCGTCGGCGGCACAATGCATCCGGTCAGCCTCGACGACCTCACGGGCGCCTTTCGCAGCTGGATTCAATCCAAGCAGGGGGCAAGCAGTGCATAAGTCTCGCTACAACGCTCTCCGACTCAGTCTGGCGATCAGCCCACGCGCCCCGCTCCTGATCAAGGCCGGCGATATCTCCGGGGATCCATCCCTTCCGGACATGCAGTTCGTGCGCACGTATCGAGCAGATCTGGGCGAGACCGTCTATCTCCCAGGATCCAGTCTGAAGGGAGCAGTTCGGTCGTTTGTCGAGAGAGTCCTCCGGACGCTGGGCGATCAGCAAAGCTGGCGATGGGCCTGCCCAACCTTTCCCAGCGACGACGCCAGCTGCGCGAAGCGGCTCGAAAAAGAAGGAGAGAGCTGGCAGATCTACCGCAGGTCCTGCGGCGCCTGCCGGACTTTTGGCCACACCAGACTTCGCGGCCGACTCGCCTTTACCGACTTCTTTCCTTCCGGTGACGTCGTCACGGAGGTCCGCCACGCGGTGGCGATCTCTCGGCTGAGCCACGCCGTCGCCCAGGGCCCATTCGACATCGAGACGACTGTCGCCGGCACCTTCACCGGTCATCTGGTGCTCGAGAACTACGAGGTCTGGCAACTGGGCCTGGTGAGCCTGGCCCTCCAGTCCATGAATAACGGTTTACTGAAGCTTGGATTTGGCAAGAACCGCGGATTTGGCGAGGTCCAGGTCGAGGTCCGCGAGGTGGAGATCGACGAGGCGAGGGTTGGCGACTGGCGTCCAACGAGCCGCCGCCTGCGCGGGAGTGGAGCATTCGTCGATGACGAGGAGCGTGGGAAGTACGGTCTTGCGCCACCATGGCAGCTGGAGGATCTCCCCGAGCCCATTCGCACCGAGGATCTTGGCCTCTACGCCCGACGGATCTACGATGCCGAGCGCTGGATTGTCGTACGCGACCGATGCCTCGACGCAATTTCGAGCTGACGGAGAGTTGCCGAGCATGTCTGAAGCGGTGTACGTGTACTGGCTGGAAGATGAGATTGGTCTGCCGGAATCGCTTATTCCTCGCCTCGGGACCGGACTGAGCCACTGGGCTGCCGATACGGCCAGCCTGGCCCTCGCCGAGGGAAGACCGACCGAGCTACGCGACCGGGGGTCGCTCTTCGGCTCTCGGGGCGAGATCCGCTGGTGGAAACGCGGCAATGCTTACGAGGCGCTGGCCATTCTGGACGAACCTGCGACGGGACTTCAGCCCCTGGAAGGCGATTGGCAAGCGGGCGATCAGCCACTCCTGCTCCGTAGCCTCGACGACCGGAGCATCAGCCCACCCTTTAGCACCTACCCAGGCGTGGGCACGAACGCGAGGCTAAGGGTACGGGTGTGCCGCCGGGACGGCGTCGCTGCCCTGGTCAGCCCGCGCAGCTTCGAGTCGCCAATCGGAGGTGATGATTGATGGAACCGGCAGGACCCGTGGTCGAACCAAAGCCTTACTTTTCGATCGGCCTGCGCGATCAGCCTAGGAGGTCGTCTCTCACTCCCCACGACCGCTTCTCGGGCTGGACTGGCCGCCTGGACCTGGAGATCAGGGTGGTCTCGGCATACCTTCACGTCGGCAGCGGAGTAATAAAAGTCGACGCGGCCGATCGGGCATACGCGGCCTTTGTCCGGCGCGATGGCGAGCTGATCATTCCGGGGAGCAGCATCAAGGGGGCGATCCGCAGCATCGTCGAGGCGATCTCGAACTCCTGCGTTCGTCAAGGTGCCGGAAGAGCCGAGATTCCACCTTCGCACGAGTCGTGTGAAACGATCAGGCCAGGCCAGGAGGAGAAGGCAACACTATGCCCGGCCTGCGCCCTGTTCGGCGCCACCGGCTACCGCGGACGGGTCCACTTCGCTGACGCTCGCCCGGTGAGTCAGGTCAGCACCTCAATCGTCAAGATCGCCGAGCTGTGGGAGCCGCGACGAGCGGGCGGACGGAAGTTCTACCACGTCAAGCAGTTTCGGCCACTCGACGACCGTCCGGAGCTCAACCACCGCTTTGTCGAGGCGGTCCCACGGGGAGCACGCTTTTCCACCGTGCTGACGTTCGAGAATACAACCTCGGCCGAGATGGCGCTGCTGATCCGGGCGCTGGGAATCGAGCGCGATCCCGATCGGCCCGGCAACGGAACGTTTATCTTCACGCCGAAGCTCGGAGGCGGGAAGCCACGCTGCCTGGGAGCGGTGCGGTTCGTCCCACGCGCCCTCAGGACCGTCGATCCCGGCGCGGGAAAGCTCATCCCCTCCCTCGCCGCGGGCGGCCGGGCGAGATCCCTTGGATCCGTGCTCGACCGGTGGCTGAGCGACGATAGATTGCTGGACCGTCAGGCCTGGAAGGACTTCACACGACAGATGCAGGCGACTGATGCCAGCTGTCCGACAGGTTTGTACTGATGACCATGACAACCGACGAGCTGATCAATTTAGCTGAAACCCTCGCGAAGGCGATGCCGGCCGAGGACGCGAAGAACGTCTGGAGGGGCTGGGTCGAGATCGCGAAGCAAGCGGGTATAGCTCAAGCCCTGCAGTGGGCGGCAAAGCTTGGTCATGACCAGACGCTGCGGCCACGGATCCGCGCCGCGAACGCGGCAATCGCCGCGGCGGTCCGTGCCAGCGAGCGTCGACTGACCGCGCTGAGCGCGGAGGATCGCGAGCGCGTGTTCGGCTACGTCGCGTGGCTTCTCACGATCACCGAGGCGACCAACCGTCAGCAGAAACGTAATAGCGATCGGAGGAGACGGTGAGCAAGAATCTTCTGGTTACCGCCCTCGGCACGTCGCCAGCGGTCGTGACCGAGGCGCTCGACCTGCTGAAAGAGCAGCAGCTGCCGATGGATGGCGTCCTGCTCTTCGCGTCGGATGACCACGACGTGAAGTCCGCACTTGACCTCCTGCAAACTCACCTTCCATCGCACGATGGCATCGACTGGATCACTCCTATCCCCACCGGCGCCTTCGGCGACATCGATTCGGCCGAGGCCGCGGTGAGCTTCCTCGAGGTCGCGGGGGGCAATCTCCGGACATACCGCGACGCGGGCTACCGCCTCTTTGTCAGCGTCGCCGGGGGCCGCAAGTCGATGGCTGGGTTACTCACGCTTGCCGTTCAGTTCTACGGCGCCGACCGGCTCTTTCACATCTGGGTCCCGCCCTGGATCGAGGAGGAGGGCGACATCAACAAGCTGCGGCCGTATGTCAGTTTACCGGACGAGCTGACGAGGAGGCTGCACCCATCGCTGGAGAAACCGGAGGGTGACCGCCCACGGCTGGTCGACCTGCCTTTTGTCGGGCTGTTTCCGCTGCTTCCGGAGATTCAGTCAGCGCTCGCGGGCCAGCACGCGTCGCGCGAGGTCCGCGAGCTGCTCGCGCGCAACGGGCTAGTAGGCCAAGGGGGAGCGGCAACCGACCTTGGCCGCAAGGTGCTCGATGTCCTCGGACGAGTGGAGGCCCTACCGCCAGCCCGGCAGGAACCGTGCTCCGTCTCCATCTCCGACCATCATTACAAAACAAGTCTCGAAAGGTTTGCCAATCAGCTGGCGAACCGATTTTCGTTCATCAAGGAGATCCGCAGCACGGCGTGGAGCTCGGGTGATGCGCGTGTCACGGCCGAGGAGCCCGACTGCCTCCGCGTCCAGGTTCTATCGCGAAGCGGCCCGACACTTGGCCTGACGCTAATCACAACCGCGTCGATACCCGGGCAGCTGCAGGCGACACGGCGAGCCGTGGAGCGGTTTGTCAGGCAGGTGGGCCCGATTTAGCTCGCGCAAGCTGTCGTGGAGGGAACAAGCCGCTCCCGCGCGCGGATTCTCTGACCCAGGGGAGAGGCCAAACCGCGGAGCGGCCGCGGATTCGCGCCACCGGGGCGGTCTCGGCCCGGGTCGCCCAGCTCCCAGGCGCTGACCGACGATTGATAGTTCACGGGAGGTTCATCGTGCCGCACGCGCTCATCGTATCCGTTGGCACCGGTACGCGGAAGGACGTCGACATCGCTCGACCGCTCGTCAAGCTGGTCAGGCAGATCGACCCGGACTTCGTCGCATTCCTGGTCTCTGCCGAGAGCGAACACGTGGCTCATACCGTCGTCGCCGAGACCGACATGTCTGCCGATTCGTGGCAGGTGCTCCACGTTCCGGACGTCGACGACATCGAGGACGCGTTCCGAGTCGCGCTGGCGGCCATACGCACGGCGCGAGATCGTGGCTACGCGCTTCACCAGATCAGTATCGACTTCACGAGCGGCACGAAAGCCATGTCGGCGGGAGTGGCCATGGCAGGCGTGATCGCCGGCTGTGGCTCTCTCCGCTACATCGCCGGCACCCGGCAGCAAGGGGTCGTCTTGGATGGCACGGAGCGCTTCCTCGCACTCCACCCGACGTCCATCGTGGCCTACCGCGAGATCGATCTCGCGCGGGTGCTGCTGCTGCGCCTGCAGTTCCAGGGAGCGATCGAGCGCTGCGAAGCCGTCAGTCCGGCTCTCCTCGACGATCACGGTCAGGCAGTCCTGCGTAGCCTGGATCACCTTGCCCGCGCTTACGATGCGTGGGACAAGTTCAATCACCGTCGCTTCCGGGGCGAGTACGGAGAGGCGGATACAGCCCTGCACGAGCTCGCATCCTTCCGCCTGGCAGATGGCATCCCCCGGCGCGTGCTTGCCATCGCCGAGGCGATCAAGGCAGATCAGCTCACCGAAGACCTGCTGGCCGACCTCTATGCCAACGCCGAGCGCAGGCGATGGGAGGGCAAGTTCGACGACGCGGTGGCACGCCTGTACCGCCTGGTGGAGATGCTGGCACAACGCGAGCTGAGGAGGTACGGGATCGAGACAGGAGCCGTGGATCTGGCCAGGCTGCCCGCGGACCTCGCCGAGACCTACGCGAAGCAGCGCGATCCCTCGGACGGCAAGGTGAAGATTGGGTTGCGCGACAGCTACCAGATTCTGACTGCTCTGGGCAGCCCGCTCGCCAGTGCCTTCGACAGTGCGGCAAAGCTCGGCGACGACCTTTCGACTCGCAACCGAAGTATTCTCGCCCACGGGGTAACCCCAATCGACGGCGCGGTCGCCGAGCGACTGAGCGACGCGGTCCGGGCGCTCGCACGGTCGGCGATCCCCGACTTCGAGGAGCGATGCGATGAGCTACAGTTCCCGTGGCTGGTCGACGACATTGGTCGCAGAAATCTCGCGAAAGGGTAGCTGGGGATCGATGGAATCGGTGCAGGACCCGGTGGCAGGGCTAAGCGTTCAGATTGTCGAGCTTGAGCTGCAGATTCTCTCCCCACTCGGCCTGGGCAGGCACGTCGGGGCGGCGCTGCGGGGAGCACTTTTCGAGTCGCTGCGCTCGAACCTGAACGTCTGTCTCTACAAGCATCTGCCATCGTGCCAGCCGTGCACGCTGCGCCAGGTCTGCCCGCTCTCCGGGCTGCTCGCCACGGTGGACGACGAGGCAACCCGCGGACACGACGTGCCGCGCCCCCTGGCGATTCGCCCGCCCCTCGACGGCGTCCGGGTGTACCCGGCGGGTTCCGTCCTGCGCTTCGGCGCCGCGTTCTTCGGCGATGGCGCGCGCTACGTGCCCTACCTGATCCTGGCCGCCCGCGAGCTCGAGCGGAGCGGGTTAGGACTTCGCCTCGACGCGCCGAAGCGTATCCCGCCAGAGCGCGGACTGGTTCGCCTCGGTCGGGTGGACGCGGTCAATCCGTTCTCGGGGGCTCGCGAGACCATTCGCGCGACGGACTCGGACGTGATCCGAGCCTCCGACCTGAAAGTGACGGCTCGCGACGTCGCGAGCTACGCGGCCTCACTGCCGGCCCGCTCGCTCACGCTGGAGCTGCTGACGCCGCTCCGGCTGGTCGAGGCTGGAAAGCTCGTCCACCCGTTGCGCTTCGACGCGCTGATCTCGCGCCTCGGAGACCGGTTAGAGGCGGTGACGCGCCACTACGGCGCGGGGTCCTCGGCGACGGGCTACCGCCGCCTGGCCGATCAGGCACGCGACGTCGAGGTGGCGCGGGACGAGACGCGCTGGCTCGACCTGGAGACGCATTCCAGCCGCACCGGCCGCTGGAGCCCGACCGGCGGCTACGTGGGGCGAATCACCTTCCGGGGCAATCTCGCTCCCTTCTTACCGCTGCTCGCCTGGGGAGCCCTGACGCACGTCGGCAAGTCCGCGACGCGCGGCAACGGCTGGTACCGGATCCTTGGACCGGAGGAGAGCGTCGCATGAGCGAATCGGCCTGGAATCACGAGGCTACCTACCGCAGACACTTCGCCGAGGTCAACGACTTCGAGCCGTACCCCTACCAGATCCGGCTAGCCGAGCAGCTCACCGCGGGTCGGAACGTCTCCCTCCGCGCGCCGACCGGATCCGGCAAGACCCGAGCAGTGCTCACTCCCTTCGTCCTCGACAACCTCGTCTGGCCACGCGGCCGGCCCGCGCGTCTGATCTACGCGCTGCCGCTGCGCTCGCTCGTCCAGCAGATCCACCAGGAGGCGTCGGAGCTTGTCGCCCGATCCGGGCACGCCGACTGGGCCGTGACGATCCAGACTGGCGAGCAGTCCGACGATGAGTTCTTCGATCGTGGGCGAATCGTCGTCACCACCTACGACCAGGTGCTAAGCGGCCTGCTCTGCGCTCCCTATGGGCTGTCCGATCGTCAGCGAAACGTCAACGCGGCAGCGGTGGCGGGGGCACTCGTCATCTTCGACGAGTTTCACCTGATGGAGCTAAAACGTGCCTTTCTCACCGGCGCGGCCGGCCTGCGGCTCTTTCGCGGCCTCGCCCAATCGGTCTGGATGACCGCCACGGCTACCACTCCGCCGCTAGACGAGCTTCATCGGGCACTGGATTGCACGACCGTCTCGCTCGCGCCAGAGGAGATGCGCACTCTGCCGGTGGTTGCCACGACGACGCGAGAGCTGCGCGTGGAGCCGGGGCCGCTGACTGCCGACGCGGTGAAACAACACGCGACCAGTCGAACTGTCGTGATCGTCAATCAGGT
Organism: Chloroflexota bacterium; assembly: GCA_902810745.1. Classification (GTDB taxonomy): domain Bacteria; phylum Chloroflexota; class UBA6077; order FW602-bin22; family CADDYW01; genus CADDYW01. The sequence goes on from CADDYW010000096.1 coordinate 11,946, forward strand.
CGCGCGCGCCCAGGCGCTCTATCGCGCTCTCGAATCCTGGGCCGACCAGCAGGGAATTCCCCTGCTGTGTCTGCACGCGCGGTTCTTCAAGTCGGATCGCGACGCGCGCGTTCGTGACCTACGCCAGCTCTTCGGCAGAGGCAGCCGCGGACCGGCTATCTCGATCGCGACCCAGGTCGTCGAGGCCGGCGTGGACGTGTCCTGCGATCACCTGCTCACCGAGCTCTGCCCGATGAATGCGTTGCTTCAACGGGCGGGACGCTGCGCCCGGTTTGAAAATGAGCGCGGCGTCGTCCACGTCTACGGCCTGCCCGCGGAGGAGAACGCGCACCTGCCCTACGGGAGTCCCGGCGCGCCAGAGCCGAGGCTGGCGGCGACCGAGAACCTCCTGCGCGAGCGCGAATCCTGGGAGATGAGTCCGGAACTCGTGGAAGACTGGATCGAGCGGATCCACGGGGAATCGGACGCGTCCGTACTCGGCGAGAATGGCTGGCGGGAGCGCCTGAATGAGGTCAGCTCGACGATTCACTCGAGCCTGACGCTCGGCCGGGCAGGTAGCGTGGCAGACCTGATTCGCGCCACCGACCAGTCCCAGATCCGTGCCATCGTCGCGCGGGCGGAGAGCCTGCCCGAATCGCCGGCCCGGCGCGAGGCAGTGAGCGTCAGCCGCTGGTCACTGCGCGAGCTTGCCCGGAACGAGGGACCGGCGTCGATCTGGTTCTGGGATCTGGCCGGCGACCCGCCCTCCTGGAAGGAGCTGCGAGGTGACGACGCTCTCCAGCGCGCGTTTGTCGTGTGCCTATCGCCGGAGGTTGCCGCCTACTCACGCGAGGTGGGATTAGAGATCGGGCGGAGCGGCGATCAGGTCAGCCCGCCGCGTGAGCCTCCCCCGCGCCCCGGCCACGGCACGCTGCGCCACGAGACGTGGGTGGCCCATTCGCGTGGCGTGGCCCGAGAGATCGCGGCGCGCTGGAGCCGCGAGGGAGCCAATGGCCTGGCTGTCATCGGTTTCGGGGCCATCTACGATCTCTCGCCAGAGATGCTGGCTGATGCCCTCCGGGCGTGCGCCCACCTGCACGACATCGGTAAGCTGCAAAAGCGCTGGCAGGATTGGGCGACGAACTACCAGCGCGATCGCGATCCGAGCTGGACCGCGTCCGAGCCACTGGCGCACACCGACTTCGATCCCGACAACCCGACCGACCTTGCACGATCGCGCCGCGTTCAGCCGGCGCGCGGGCCGCACGCGGTCGCCAGCGCGTGGTATGGCATGGTCTACCTTCCTCTGCTACTGGCTAGCGTTCCACCATCAGTACGCCTGGCAGCCATCTCTGCCTGCGCGGCGGCGATCGTCGCCCACCACGGCGGCTGGATCTCGACCCACGGAGATTGGCAGGATCTCGACACGCTGATCACGGGCTGGCAGGACTGGCTCGCGCAACTGACTGGCGTCCGTCCGCCGGCGGCGTCGGTCGAGGCCCTCGCGGCCCAGTCCGACCCACGCGGCGTGCTCGGAAAGCTCCTGGAGACGACCATGGGGCCGAACGGAGTCGAGCGATGGTTCGCGCTCGTCGCGTATCTGATACGCACGCTCCGTCTCTCCGATCGACACGCGACTCACGAAGGAGGTGCAGAATGACTGGCAGCATCAGCACGACGGCCTACCACGAGCTCGCCGTCGAGAAAGCAACGGGCACCCATGCCGACGTCTTCGCGGCGGTCGGGCTTGCCGACCTGCTCGCCGGGGTGCGTGGCGACGCGGGCGTCCGCGTGCGCGCCGACGACCGCCGCTTCGTCGTCGCCTTGGATGAGCCACTGACGGATCACGATCTGGACGGCCTGGCGGTGCAGCCTGGATACCCGTATCTGCGCGCCCGCCAGAAGGACGCTGTTCCATCAGGAGTCGACGCCGTGGACTTCGAGGCCGAACGCGAGCGAGCAAAGCGCTACACCGAGATTCGGAATGCACTACGCCAGGCGACATCACGCAAGACGGAACCGGACCCAGAGCTCATCCAGAGCATGCAGGAGACGCAGCCCCGTGATGACTGGCGGCTGCTGCAAGTCATGTATAGGCTCACCAACCACGTCTCGCCAAACCGCGTGCACGCGACGCTTGCCGCTCTGTCGGCAGAGGAGCGACAGCGCCGGGTCGCGGCGGCGCTCCGCGCGCTGGCGGAGGGAAAGCGCGAACGGGTGCCCTGGAAGGCCGACTCGGTTCAACTGTTCAACCCGACCGCCGCCAAGGGCTACGCCCGCCTCAAGCCCGACGGGACCGACCGAAACGACAAGACCAAAGAGCAGTGGACCGACGACTTCGTCGAGTGGCTGCGTTATCGAGGATATTTCCGCGTCGCCTGCCCGGTCTTTCAAGGCCCGAAAAGCGAGCACATCCGCCTGTACACGCCGATTCCGGCCAATGCATCGCTGGCCGTCCTCAAAGGCGCATCGGCCACGCTGCGTCGGGCAAATCTCTGGGGCGGCGCTCCCAAGGTCGATGCACTGGCGGTGATTGGGCTCGCCGAGTACCTCATCCGGAACTCCGACCAGGGGCGAGTCGCCAGCGAAGGAGCCCTCGCCGAGATCCTCGGCCTATCGCTGGAGGGGCTGACTCCCGCCGAGGTGATCGCCGGCGTCGCGATCACCCACTACCAGTCCCTCGGCAGCGCACGAGCGGTGTCGTCGATCAGCACGCTGGCAATCCCCGGCTGGTTCCCCGTTCATTCGCCAGACGACGCGCGCGCATGGATCGAGATTCTCGACGAGCACCGGCGCGTCGTGCGCGGGCTCGACGACAGCCACTCCGACGAGATCGGGCTGCTGATCGATTACCGTCGCTTCCTCGAGCGACGTGGACGGGCCGCGGTGGAAGCGCTGTTAGACTTCATGGGCAGCTACGGGCAGTTTCTGGTGCGCGCCTGGGACGCCAAACGGCGCGTGCGAGCATTTCGAACGACGAACGTCAGGAGGTTGCTAGAGGGTATGGCTCCCAGCTTCGCGGACATCGTCGCCGATCCGGGGTTCGAGGCGATCGCCCGGGCGATCCGGCGCGCGACGGTGCAGGCACAGTTCCTCAAATCCAACGGAGCGCGGGATCTTCGAGAGATTCGTTATGACCTGATCCCCGAGCTCCGCCGCGCTCGAACGGTTCCCGATTCCAAGCTCTTCGTGGAAGCCGTGGCGGACTTCGTGACAAAGTATAACGCCGAGAACGCCCGGCGCCGCGAGCTCCGCAAGCAGGCCCCGGCCAACGTTCACACCGACGAATTCGCGCGATTCCTCCGCCTCGTCGACGAGCACGGCGCAAACGTCGTCGGCGCGCTGCTCTGTGCCTACGGCACCTGTGTCGAGCCGCGCGAGGTTGGCGGCGACGAGGGCGCCGACGACGACCAGATCGACTCCGAACCCGAGCCCACGTCCACCGACGACCTTACCGACAGCAACACACCCGAGGAGAACTGACGACAATGGCCACGGTACATGGACTGGCCCTTTGCGCACGCGTCACCCTCGACCTGCACAATCTGAACAACGAGGGCACCGAGGGGAATCAGCAGCAGACACGGATGGTAACGATCCTCGACGACAGCGGTGAACGCAAGGTCGTCAACGCCGTCAGCGGCGATATGCTCAAGCACATTCTCGTCGAGCACCTGATTCCGCTCCTCGACAAGGCCGGTCAGCCGCTGTCGCCCGGCGCCCGGATGCACGACGCCGACCGGATCACCGCCGCGAACCCCGAGTTCACCGCCTTCACTCAGGACAAGAAGAACTCCGACTCTGCCGTACTCACTCGGATGCTGACCGACTGCAGCCTGACCGACATCGCCGGCGCGCTGGTCACGGGGAACCGTGCGGTGGCGCGCAAGTCGGTCGTCGAGCTTGGCTGGGCCATCGGCCTCCCCGAGGTCACGATCACCGAGCAGTTCTTCCACGTGAAGTATGCGCCCGAGGGTCGAGGCACCTCGGCTGGCGGCGAGACGGTCTCCGGCACCCAGGCGATCTTTCATCGACCGGCGTCGTCCGGCGTCTACGCGCTCGTCTGCAACCTCGACCTCTGGCGCATCGGCCAGAATGACATAACGCGCGAGTACGTCGTTTCGCGCCTTGACCGAAATGCCCGCGCCCGCGCGCTGCTCCACGCGCTCTCGGCGATGCTGGTGAAGCCAGCGGGGGCCCAGCGCGCCACCCAGGCGCCGCACCTGCTTCATCTCGAGGGGACCATCGCGACGTCGTCGACCACGCTGCCCGCGCCGATGGTCAGCCCGCTGGCCCGCGATTTCGCGGAGCAGATCGAGCAGATCGCCGCCACGTACAACGGCATCGCCGCCGACTCGGTCCAGGTTTGGCGCCTGGGCAGCCTGGCGGAGTGCGTGGACCGACTCGCGCGGATTGCCGCGGAGCTCGACGTTCCGGAGACCCTCGATGGTCGAGCGAAGTAGCCCATCTCACTGGCTGGTCGCACGCTTTTTGCCATGCTCGCTCTTCGCGCTCAAAGTCAGCACGGCGACAAGCTCCGTGGGTCGCACGCTGCTCGTGCCGACACCGTACGCGATCAAGATCGCGCTGGTCGAAGCGGCGTTCACCGCGGGCCTCCCTCGCGATGAGTGCGATGGCCTGCTGCGGGGTCTGTCCCAGGTGCAGGTGCGGATCGCACCGCCCACCCGGGCTGTCGTCTCTCATACCTTCCTGAAGATTCGTCAGGAGCCGAAGAAGCCGGATCCCGAGCATCCCTACATCAGCTCAGTAGCCTACCGTGAGTTCGTGTTCCATCAGGGGGAGTGGCGCTGGGCCTTCGCCCTCGGCGATCAACCCTCGAGCCTGCAGCAGCAGATCGCGCAGCTGCTGCCGTACGTCCGTTACGTGGGAAAGCGCGGCTCGTTCGTCCAGTTTCTCGGGACCGAGTGGATCGACGCGATCGACACGACCTACACGCAACCGGTGGATGGTGGCGCGATCCACATGCCACCGCGCGCCCACGTCGTCCCGCTGGACGACCTCGGTCCCGAGGCCGACCTCGACACGCTGAGCCCGTACTCGTCGAGGCGCGCGGTGGCAAATCGCCACCGGGTCTACGTCAATACACTCGTACCCGTCGGCGTCGTCAACTCCGGTCCCGGCTTTACCGAATACCGAGCTGACTGATCCTGCCCGTGCCCCTATGTCTTTGCACGATTTATGATCGATGACTAACCTGACCATCCACCATCTCTGGATCAGCGTCGAGGCGACGACGCCGATCATCCTTCCGACCGAGAGCGGGCCGGCGATCCGCGGCGCGCTGGTGACGGCCCTGCGCCGGCACTACTGCCCGGATTCGACACTTCGGCCGGCTGGCAGCCGCGTCGAGGCCGACGCCGGGCACCGCGCGATCTGCCCGGTCTGCTGGCTGATCGCCATGGAAGATGACTCGGCGGACCGCGGGCGGAACGTCCAGCGCCCCTACACGATCGAGCCCCCGCCCGGCTCGCC
>CADDYW010000097.1 GCA_902810745.1 Chloroflexota bacterium
GAAGTCGAGGTAGAGGTGATCGGCATCAAACAGACCGCGCTGGTCGGAGCGTTTCCCGAGCATGGCGAGCCTCCGAACGAGAGTTCGCCGGTATCATACCATATCAGCCGGCCGACCAAGGGTTTTCATCCAGACTTCTAGGTCGGCTCACCGTGAGCTTGAACGTTTTATTCGGGTCATCCGTCGTGGACTTTGACCGCGGCCAGTAACGTGATGTGGCATCCTGCCGCCGTGAGCAAAGTGCTGCCCGATGAAGTTGTCCAAAACCCTATCTCGCCGGCAATCACGCCCTGCTGACCGCCTTTGGATAGGCACCGATCGATTGCACTGCCTGCCTGCTGGCTGCCTCGCGCCCGGCCGGGCGATAGGTGTCGCGGAAGCGGAAGCGGTCGAGGTGAATCAGTTCGAAATACGAGCCGAATCGCTCCGGGTGGTCGGCAGCTTCGTCGAGCGGCTCGGCCGGGTCGTGGGACGGATCATCGTAGGTTCGGCGAATCGCATAGGTGGTGGTGCGCTCCGCCGGGCGGCGTCCCGCATCGTAGATCCAGCGCCGGAGCTCCCGCGGCGGGACCAGCTGGCCGTAGGTCGCCCCGGCCGCCGTTGAGATGCTCTCGTTGATCAGCGTGCCCCCCAGGTCGTTCGCTCCTGCACTCAGGCACCACTGGGCCAGCTTTGGCCCTTCCTTGACCCAGGAGACCTGGATGTTCTTGATCCACGGAAAGAGCATCAGTCGTGCGACGGCGTGCATCTTGATCACGTCCTCACCACTCGCGCCCGGGCGAACGTTCGGCACGGTCCCTTTCCGGTACATCGGCGCTTCCTGGTGGACCAGACTCAGCGGAACGAACTCGGTGATGCCGCCGGTCTCCTTCTGGATCTCCCGAATGAAAGCCAGGTGAGCGGCGCGGTGGCGAGCCGTCTCGACGTGGCCGTACATGATCGTCGACGTGGTCGGGATGCCCAGACGGTGGGCGCCGGTGATTACCCGCCGCCAGTCCGCGACCGAGATCCGTCCGGGGGCGATCCGGCGGCGCAGCTCGTCGTCCAGGATCTCTGCCGAGGTGCCCGGCAGCGAGCCTACCCCGGCCTCCTTGAGCCGCTCCAGGTACTCTTCGATCGAGCACTGGCTCCGGATCGACCCGTAAAGCACCTCCTCGGGCGAAAAGCCGTGAATGTGGATCGACGGGAGCTCCGCCTTGATCGCCCGGCAGATCTCGAGGTAGAGCGAGCCGTCCATCTTCGGCGGCAGCCCCGCCTGGATACACACCTCGGTCGCGCCCAGCTCCCAGGCCTCCCTGGCCCGCCGGACCACCTCGTCGATGGGGAGAAAATAGCCTTCCTCCTCGCGATGGCCGCGGCTGAAAGCGCAGAAGCCGCATCGTTTGATACAGACGTTGGTGAAGTTGATGTTGCGATTCACAACGTAGGTCACCACGTCGCCGACCGCCTGCCGCCGGAGCTCGTCGGCGACGAGGCAGAGCGCGTGCAGCTCTCGCCCGTGGATCTCGAAGAGCGCCTCTCCCTCCTCGACCGTCAGCTCGTATCCCGACAGGGCGCGATCGAGAACCCGGGCGATCGAAGGATCCAGGCCTCCGAAAATGCTATCGAGACTGCTGGTTCGATCGGCTACCACTGACCTTCCTCCTGACGAACGAATCCCTGGCCATCGACCAGAGCGAAAATCCGCGCGCGCAATCGATCCCGAACGAACTCCGGTCGCTTCACGTACTCCGGGTAGAGGCAGAGGCGTTCGCGCAGGATAAACCCGGCGCTCGCGGTCGTTTCTGCCAGCTCCCGCAGCGCCGGCCAGGCCCGCTCGGGATTGATGTGATCCCGGGTGACCGGGGAGATGCCCCCCCAATCGTTGATCCCGGCGAACAGATACATCTGATAGGTATCCGGGGCCAGATTTGGCGGCGCCTGGAGGTTGTACTCGGGGCCGAGGATCAGCCGGGCAACTGCGATCGTTCGGAGCATGTCCAGCGTGCTTGGCTCGGCCCAGTGGCGCATGCGAATGTCCGGCTTGACCCGAAAGTTCTGAATGATCACCTCCTGGACATTGCCCGCGCGTTCGTGGAGATCACGAATCGCGAGGAGCGAGTCGACGCGCTCCTCCGGGGTCTCCCCGATGCCGATCAACAGGCCGGTGGTGAAGGCGATTCCGAGCTCCCCGGCGGTCGCGATCGTCTCCAGGCGCAGCGCCGGCCGCTTTCCCGGGCAGCCATAGTGGGCCTGTCCTCGCTCGAGGAGCCGCTCGCTGACGTTCTCAAGCATCAATCCCATCGAGGCGTTCATCTCGCGGAGCTCGAGCAGCTCATCGCGGGTCAGCACGCCGCAATTGGCGTGAGGGAGGAGACCCGTCTCCCGAAAGACCAGATCCGCCATCGCCGCGAGGTACGAGATCGTCGTGCGATAGCCAAGACGGCGCAGGTCCTCGCGCGCCCGAAGGTGGAGCTCCTCTGGCTTCTCCCCGAGGCTGAAGAGGGCTTCCTTGCACCCCCGGGCCTGGCCAGCGCGGGCGACCGCGAGCACCTCCTCGGGGGTCATCGTGTGGGCGAGCGGATCGTTTGGCGCCCTGGCGAAGGTGCAGTAGCCACACTTGTCGCGGCACAGGTTGGTCAGGGGGATGAAAACCTTGCGCGAGTAGCTCACTACCTGTCCCTTGCCCCGATCGCGAACGCTGCTCGCCGCGAGCAGAAGCGCCGGAATCTCGGTAGCTCGGGCCTGGATCAGCCGATAGCCGTCCTCGCGGCCGAGTCGCTCCCCGGCGAGCACCCGATCCAGCGCCCCCCGGATCGCCCCATCGATCGCCGCGAAGCCGAGCCGCGAGGGGATCTGCTCGATCATCACTATCCTCCCACCCGAAGAGACCTTCCACGCTTCTCGGATGTCTTCAGACCTGCCAGGAAGAGTGGGCGAGCGCCGGGACAAAGAGACACCACCCCTTCCCGGCATCTCCTCCGCGAATCAGGACCGTGACGTTCTCTCGAAACGTCAGGCCACGCCCGCGTCGCCGACATCGGTCCGGTCGCTGGCCCGGTAGCGCGGGTGCGACGCCAGGCCGTGCCAGGTCACTATCCTCTCGGGAACGATCGCGAACACCTGGCGCACCTGCCGAACGGTGGCCTCCAGGTTAGCAGAGGCCGAGGGACCAAGATAGCGCAGCGCCATGCTCGCCGCGAGCTGCCGCGCGCGTTCCGGACTCCCCGGGCCGCTGATGGGCTCGGCGCGCCCTTCGACCAGGACCCGCCGCAGCGGAGGGTGGTGCTCGCTGACCGCCAGCGAGACCCGAGGATTGCTCTCGAGATAACGGGCCCACGCCGCGCCGGCGCGCGGAACCACCCAGAAACGTCCTTCCTCCCACTGGTACCAGACCGGGACGCTGTAGGGATAGCCATCGGGCTTCACGCAGCAGAGCGTGGCGAGGAGATCGCCAGCCAGAAAGCGATCGAGCTCGGCTGGCGCCAGCGGTCCGGACGCTTCGTTCTGCCAGACCGGCTCGGCCATCGGGCGCCTTTCCTCCGTCGGTTCTTCCAAGAGAAGGGCCGAGAGCTGGCGGCCGGCCAGACCGAGGGCGGCGAGCGCCTCTCGCCACGGGACGGCCGAGCGTTCGGACGGCGAGGCGAGGATGGCACTTCGGGCGAGCGCCACGATGGCCTCGGCCGCCGCGGAGATCGCCCGTGACCGGACCCCCTCGGCTGCCAGGCGCTCCAGCGCCGGCCCAATCTGATAACGATTGCTCCTCCCGTCACGCTGCACGTAGCCACCGGCGCCCAGGGTGCGAAGGATGGCCAGCAGGCTGCTGGGGCTGATCTGGAGCGCTCGCGCGAGCTCGCTCAAGGTGAGCGGGGTTGTGCTCTGCCGCAGGTACTCGAGCACGTCCAATGCCCGAGCAACCGAGGGCACTGCCGGACCCTCGGGCGGAGACGGCGCCGAGGCAGGGGGCTCGCTCGATCTTTTCATCCGGCTGCACTCTCTTTCAGCATGCTGAATCCCATGGTGAGGCAACCAGAGGGGCGTGTCAAGGGGTTCGCCGGGGCAATCCTTCCGGGGCAACAGACGGAGACCGGTTGAATCGTGCTGTTTCCGGGGCGAGACTGGCACAGGCAGTCTCTGCCCGGACTGCACCATCACCGACCCGAAATTGGGAGCACACCCTCCCGGGCGATCGCCGCGAACGCGCTGGCAACCCGCTCGCAATCGGCCAGCGTGGGCATCCCGACCCGCACGTACTCCGGGAGACCGAACGAGGTGCAGTCACGCACGCAGACCCGGTGGGTCAGGAGCCGGGCGCGTACCGCCGGGGCATCGCCAACCCGGACCAGCAAGAAGTTCGCCCTCGACGGGACGACTGGAAAGCCAAGCTCGGTCAGGGCAGCGGACAGGTAATCGCGCGCGCGGCGCACCTCGGCTCGGGCCCGGGCGAGGTGTTCCTCGTCCCGGATCGCCGCCAGGCCAGCGGCCTGGGCAACCGCGTTGACGCTCCAGGGCGGGCGAATCGCCTCCAGGGTCGCCGCGACCTCAGGCGGAGCCAGGGCGTAACCGAGGCGAAGCCCGGCGAGAGCGCAGTCTTTCGTGAGCGAGCGCAGCAACAGAACGTTGCCACGGTCCAGGAGCACCCGCGAGGGCGGTGGATCTTCGACAAATGGTCGGTACGCCTCGTCCACGACGAGCAGCGCATCCGGCGCGGCCCGCGCGAGGGCCTCCAGCTCGGCCGTCGAGAGCAGGAAGCCTGTCGGATTGTTGGGATTGCAGATAAAGATGAGCCGCGCCTTAACCTCGTGGGCAAGCGCGGCCGTCCGATTGACATCAACGACGAAGCTGGTCGCGGGATCTGCGCGATCCTCCACGATGACGCCCCCGGCAACGCGCGTTGCCCGCGCATATTCACCGAACGTCGGACCGACGATCACCGCGGCGTCGCCCGGATCGAGGACGGCCAGCGCCACCAGCCAGATCAGCTCCGATGAGCCATTGCCGACGACGACTGCCTCATCGTCGACCTCGTGACGAACCGCCAGCTCTCGTCGGAGTCGAGGCGCCCGATCATCCGGATAGTGGCTCCAGACCGCCGACCGAGCGGCCGCGAGAGCAGCCGGAGACGGGCCAAGCGGATTCGTGCTGGCGCTGAGGTCGAGGACATCCTCTCGTGGCAATCCAAGGCTAGCAAGCTCGCCATCGCTGATGCTCCCGTGCGGCACCGGGGGCAGTCGGGTGAGGTGGTCGCGAATCCGCACCGCCATTAGCTCCCTCTCTTCTGGAAAATCGCCTCGAGGACAGCGGCGGCACCGAGCGCGAGCAGGACCAGCCAGATCGCCCACCGGCCAACCCTCTCGGCACGACGAAGATCGTTCACCGTCGGTCGAGCCAGACCGACACCCAGCCGATAGTGCCCGCGCTTTTCGAGCTCGACCCCGAGCGCCCCGGCCATCGCGCTCATCGGCCAGCCGGCGTTCGGGCTCACCGTCTTCCGGTGGTCCCGGAAGGCGATCGTGGCGGCACGCCGGGCGTTCTCCCCGGCCACGGCCGCGCCAAGAACGACCAGGCCGGCGGTGAGGCGCGACGGAATCAGATTCGCGAGATCGTCCAGACGCGCGGCGATCTTCCCGAGATACTCGTAGCGGCCCCGATAGCCGATCATCGCGTCCAGGGTGTTGGCCGCTCGGTAGACGTAGGCGCTGGGGAGCCCGCCAACGAGGTACGCCAGGACCGGCGCCACGATCGAGTCACTCAGATTTTCGGCCAGCGACTCGATCGCCGCCGCGGCGATCAGGGGCGGGTCGAGCACGCTCGGATCGCGGCTGACCAGGCTGCGCAGGGCAGTGCGCGCCTCGCTCAGCTCACCGCGCCCGAGCGGGCGGCGAACCTGCGCGACCGCCTCGAACAGGGCACGCACCGCGAACGTCGGTTTCAAGAGCGCGGCCCGGGCGAGCTGGCCGGCGAGGGCCGGAAGCTGGCTCGTCCAGCGGTCGGCGAGCGTGGCGAGAGCCCCGGCCGAGGCGATGGTGACGCTGCTGATCAGCCCACCGTAGATCAGCTCGCCGCGCGGCGAGAACGCGGGCGCTCGCCTTTCCAGCTGCGCAATCAGCCGGCCGATTCCAACCACCGGATGGAGCCAGACCGGCGGCTCACCCAGTAGCTGATCGAGCAGAATGGCGAGCACGACGACGACCAGGCGATCCCGCCAGCCGATCACGGCGTCTCCGTCGGGCGATCGCTGACGCCGGCCTCGGCGAAGGTCGCCATCTCATCCAGGATCGCCGTCGCCGCGTCGATCAACGGCATGGCGAGGACCGCGCCAGTTCCCTCGCCGAGCCGCAGGCGGAGATCCAGCAGTGGCTGCAGGTCCAGACGCTCGAGCACGACTCGATGTCCGGCCTCCACTGACTGATGCGCCGCGATGAGATAATCACGGACGGTTGGGCACAGCTCGGTTGCCAGGAGAGCCGCCGCGCCCGAGATGAAACCGTCGACGATCACCGGTCGGCGATGGGCCACGGTCCCGAGGATGACGCCGACGAGACCGGCGATCTCGTACCCTCCGACCTTCACCAGGACGTCGATCGGATCGCTCGGGTCAGGTCGATGCCGGGCCAGCGCTTCCTCGATGATCGCGACCTTCCGCGCCCAGGTGCGATCATCGATGCCAGTTCCTCGACCAGTCACCTCGGCGACCGGGCGACCGGTGATCGCGGCGACGATGGCGCTCGACGCGGTCGTGTTCCCGATCCCCATCTCCCCGGTCGCGACCAGATCAAGCCCGTTCGCGATCTCGGACTCCACGATCTCCATCCCCACAGTGATCGCCGCCAGGGCCTCATCCAGGGTCATGGCCGGACCCTCGGCCAGATTTCGAGTGCCTGGCCGTACCTTTCGGGCAAGCAGGCGCGGGTGAGCCGGCAGATCCGCGGCGACGCCCAGGTCGGCCACCACGACCCGCGCGCCGGCCTGGCGCGCCAGAACGTTGATCGCCGCTCCCCCGGCCAGAAAGTTCTGCACCATCTGCGCGGTCACTTCTTGCGGATAGGCAGATACGCCCGCCGCCGCGACGCCGTGATCCGCGGCAAGGACGATCACCGCCTTGTGAGCGAATCTCGGTCGTTCCTGACCAGTGATCCCCGCCAGCGTCACCGCTAGCTCCTCGAGCCTCCCCAGGCTGCCGGGGGGCTTCGTCAGCTGGTCGTGGCGGGCCCGCGCGGCGTCCATGGCCTGGCGATCGAGCGGGCGAATCTGTCGGGTTACGTCGATGATTCTTCTCACGCTACCACCCTGCCCGTACGCGGCACGCGGCTCGACTCGATCGAGTGGCGGCCAGGTGGCGTGCGACGAGCATCCCCATTTCTCGTAGTAGATAGCACTGGCGAGGGAGCGTCGGGGGAGCCAGCCCGCGGTTTCGAGCTCGGGCCGCTCGGCGAACTCCCGCGGATAGCCCAGGCACAGGTAGGCAACCGGAGTAACGTGCGGGGGGATTCCGAGAATCTCCCGTAGCTGGGGAAGCTTCAAAATGGAGACCCAGCCAACCCCGATGCCCTCTGCCCGCGCGGCGAGCCAGAGATTCTCAACGTCGCAGCACGTCGAGTAGAGATCGGTTTCCGGCACGCTGTTTCGACCGATCACCGCGGGGCCGGCCCGGGTGGAGTCACAGGTAACGCAGAGGTTCACTGGCGCCTCCAGAATCCCCTCGAGCTTGAACGAAAGGTACTGGGAACGGCGCGGTTCGTCGAAAAACTGGGCCGCAGCGAGGCGATCTCGCTGAAACAGGTCCTGTACTCGTTCCCGGGTCTGTCGATCGGCAACCAGAATAAAGCTCCACGGTTGCATGAACCCGACGGACGGCGCGTGGTGGGCGGCATCGAGGATCCGCGCCAGCACCTCGGCGGGGATGGGATCCGGCCGAAAACGCCGAACGTCTCGTCGTCGGTAGATTGCCTGATAGACTCCCTCACGCCAATCGGGAGGAAAGACGAAGTCACAAGACCTGCCCGGATGCTCGGTAGAATCAGGGAAAACCGGATAATCCACGATCAATCTCCTTCGCCCGTCAGGACTTCGGACTCTTCCGGCTCGTTCGCTCGCAATACGGATAGGTGTCCCATCGGGCGCCCAGAAGGAAGCCCACTCGTCCTCGCTGAATGCTTTCCGCTCCAGCGTTACTCGATCCGTCCAAGCTTCCACAGCCCTAATGAGGCCAGCCACGTGAGAACAAAAAGGCCCACGATGGCGTACCCGATCGAGCCCAGCTCAAGGTCGGCGATAGCGCGCCAGAACCATCCAGACAGGCCCATGTGGCGCTGGAAAGTGCCGAGGAGCTCAATCGAGCCGACGAGCAGAGCGGCGGCGACTGACAGGCCCGTCACGATCAGGTTGTAGTAAATCTTTTGGATAGGATTGGTGAGAGCCCAGCCATAGGCCTGACTCATCAACACCCCGTCAGCGGTATCCATCAGGGTCATGCCGGCGGCGAAGATCAGCGGAAGCGAGACGACCGCATCGAGAGGAAGCCCCGATGAGACAGCGCCAGCGGCGAGAGTGAGCAGCGCAATCTCGCTGGCAGTCTCGAAGCCGAATCCAAACAGGAAACCCACCGGGGCCATGTGCCAGCTCGAGCTGACCATCTGAGAAAACCGACCCAGATATCGATTCAGGAAACCCCGCGGCTGGAGCTTGGCCTCGAGCAACCCGTCATCGTAATCATGGCGCCGCATCGCAATGAAGATCCGAAGGAGATGGATCAGAACACTCAGGTTGAGCGCGGCGATCAGATAGAGGAAGGAGCTGGATATCAGCGCCCCGACCAATCCGCCGAAGCCCCTCAACAGCGAGCCGTCATCCATCACCTGGGCGCTGACCGGTCGTGTCGCCAGGGACAGAGCCATCGCCAGCAGTAGAACGACCGCGGAATGGCCGAGAGAGAAGAAGAAGCCCACACCGACCGGCTTGCCACCCTGCTGGAGAAGCTTCCGGGTGGTATTGTCGATGGCCGAGATGTGGTCGGCGTCGAAGGCGTGGCGCACGCCAAGGAGGTAGGCCACGAACCCGACGCCAACCAGGCCGGGATACCGCGGACCGACGACGAAGACGAGCGCACCCCAGCCAGCGAGGTGCAGCAGCACCACGGCTGCGCCGAGGCCCGCCAGCCGTCGGCATTCGCTCGCGCTTGGAGCGGGGCAGATGCCCCGAGCAATGCGTGATCTCAGCACGTTCACCTCAAGAGCTAGAAATGCAAGCCGCAACAATCGAGAAGACGAGGCACGTCCAGCGCGGCCTCAAGGGTATCTGCCCAGCGATCGATCGGGGCGCGGCCAGGCCTCCCGGGGCTGGCCACCGTCGATCGAGAAGAAGGCTCGACTCTAAACCACTCTCCGTCCGCGACCCGGCTCCGCGCTCGCTGCTCCCACAGCCAGAAGACGAGTGACTGGCGGATCGCGACGTTCTCGAACAAGCCGTGCAGGTAGGTTCCGAAGATCAAGCCATCCTCGCTGACCATCCCCTCCGGCTCGTCAGCTGCCTGTCCTTGCCGAGAGATGATGCGCAGGGGCGCTGCTCCGGGATCTTCGGCTGTGCTGGTGCGACCAAGGTGGATCTCGTAGCCGTCGATCTCCACACCCCGAATGGCCGCGAACGGGCCACGGGTGCCAGCCAGGCGCGCGCGCACGCGGTTCGTCTGCTTGCCGGGCAGAAATACCGTCCGATGCGGAAGGAGCCCGAGCCCGCGGGCGCCGCCGGTCGAGGACTCCAGGCCAGCGGGATCCTCGATCTCCATCCCCAGCATCTGATATCCGCCGCAGATTCCGATGATCGGCACGCCATCCCGACGCGCGGCCTGGATTGCCTGCGCCAGCCCGCGTTCGCGGAGGAAGTCGAGATCGGCGATCGTCGATTTGCTTCCCGGGAGGATCACCAGATCGGCTCCCCCGAGCTGCGCCGGATCGTCGACGTAGCGCAGCTGCACGCCGGCGAGACGCTCCAACGGCCCGAAGTCGTCGAAGTTGGCAATTCGCGGCAGATGGACGACGGCGATCCGAAGAAGCTCCCGCCCGGCCGGGGCAGGCGAGTCTCGCCGATCGAGGGTTGCGGCGTCCTCCTCGGGAAGCTCGAGGTCGCCAACCGCCGGGATGACCCCGAGCACCGGCCGGGCAGTCCGCTGCTCCAGATACCGCACGCCATCGGCAAAGAGGGAGGGGTCGCCTCGAAAGCGATTGACGATCAGCCCGCGAACTAGCTCGCGCTCCTCGAGCGGCAGCAGGTCGAGCGTGCCAATCAGCTGGGCAAACACACCGCCCCGCTCGATGTCGCCAACGAGGAGCACTGCCGCGCTGGCGTAGCGGGCAACCCGCATGTTGACGATGTCACGATCACGGAGATTCATCTCGGCCGGGCTGCCAGCTCCCTCGGCGACAACGACGTCGTAGGACGCCCGCAGCTGATCGAGCGCGCCCGCGACGATCGGCCAGAGATCGCGCCGCCGCTGGAAGTAGTCGCGGGCCGCGAGGGTGTCCCAGACCTTCCCCCAAACGATCACCTGCGACCGAGCGTCCGCTACCGGCTTGAGCAGAATTGGATTCATCTCGACGGTCGGCTCGATCCCCGCAGCCGCCGCCTGGACGGCAATCGAACGGGCGATCTCTCCGCCATCGACGGTGACCGCCGCGTTCAGCGACATGTTCTGGGCCTTGAACGGGGCCACCCGCAGGCCGCGCCGCCGGAGGATCCGGCAGAGCCCGGCCACCACGACGCTCTTGCCGACGCTCGAGGCGGTTCCCTGAACCATCAGCACCGGCGCGGTCACGGGTTACCCCTCCGCCACTCGGCTGCCACCGCCACGAAGCGCGCGGCGATCGTCGGGTTGCTGGCAAAGTGAAGGTGGCAGTACGACGCCAGCAGGTTGCCGCGGGCGTAGCCCTCGGCCGCGACCGGCGCCCGGAGAACCTCGTAGGCGGCGCGGTCATCGGGCAAGGGCTGCTCCAGGACCGACCAGTGGAACTCGTGGCCGCGGGCGACCTCGCCCCGCAGCAGCAGCGGCAGGTCGATCCGCGCTCGGAGCTCGCGATACCCCAGGGTGAGCCGGCGCCCCGCCATGGCGGACCACGCGGGAACGAGCCCGACCATCGAGAAGCGCTGCCCGTCGAAGTCGGTGATACCGTCCGAGAGATACATCAGTCCCCCGCACTCTGCGTAGATCGGCATTCCCCGGGCAGCCGCGGCGCGAATCGCCGCGACCATCGAGTGATTCGCCGCGAGCTCCCGCGCGTGGAGCTCCGGAAAGCCGCCACCGAGGTACAGGGCATCGATCTCCGCGGGAAGCGCCCGATCGCGCAGCGGGCTGAAAGCCACCAGCTCCGCGCCCCAGGCTCGCAAGAGGTCGAGGTTGTCCTCGTAGTAGAAGCTGAACGCCTCGTCGACAGCCAGGCCGATTCGGGCGCGAATCGGCTGCTTCTCGACCGGAAAGAGAGGTGGCCGTGGAGCTTCCCCGTCAGGGCGATTGTCGCCCTGGTCGACGCCGTTCTGGCCCGCCATGTCGCGGTACGGATTCGACCCTCGCCGGGCCAGCGCCAGCAGCTGGTCCAGGTCGAACGACTGCTCCACCTGGTCAGCCAGGCGGTCGAAGAACGCCTCGTCGACCACTCCCTCGACCGTTGGGATCAAACCGAGATGGCGCTCGGGCAGCGCCAGATCGTCACGCTGGGGAAGCCAGCCCACCACCGGCAAGCCGGTCGCCCCGGTGATCGCCTCGCTCGCCCAGCGTCGATGGTTGTCACTCGCCACGCGATTCAGGATGACACCGGCGACCTGGACCGCGGGATCGAACCGGAGACAGCCGAGAGCGATCGCACCGGCGGTGCGCGAGGTGCGGGCCACGTCGATCACGACGACAACTGGCAGATTCAGCAGCTTGGCGAGCTGGGCCGTGCTGCCGTCGTCACTGCTCCCTCGCCCGTCGAAGAGCCCCATGACTCCTTCGACCAGCGCGACCTTGCCGCCAGCCGTCGCTCGCTGGTAAAGCTGGCGGAGCGCCGACGGCGGAATCATCCAGCTGTCGAGATTCCGAGCCGGGCAGCCAGCGGCGCGGGTGTGATAGCTGGGATCGATGTAGTCTGGCCCTGCCTTGAACGGTTGGACCACCAGCCCCCGCCGCCGCAGCGCTCGCAGCAGACCGGCGGTAATCGTGGTCTTTCCCGAGCCACTGGTCGGAGCGGCGATCACCAGCGCCGGGCCGGGGCGATCGTCGAGATCAGTCATCGTTCAGTCCTCTCCTCACGGTTTCCCGAACTGGTCGGCGTTCTGGACCCAGGCTTGTCCTCGGAAGCATCCGGAACCGCGCGGTAGCCCCGGCGGGTGACGAGACGATCGCCGATCCGAATCGTCGCGCGGTTCCCGACGATGACCACCGTGTGCATGTCGATCGGGTGATCGAGTAGATGCTCCAGATCCGTCACGGTCACCGCCTGTCCGGGACGAGTCGCCTGGCGTACCAGTCCGACCGGCGTCGTTCCTGGACGATGGCCGAGGAGAATCTCGCGAGCGCGAGCCAGTGGCTCCTGCCGCCGCGCGCTCCGCGGGTTGTACAGCGCGATGACAAGGTCGGCCGCGCCGGCTGCCTCGAGGCGACGCTCGATCACCTCCCAGGGGGTCAGCAGGTCGCTCAGGCTGATCACGGCATAGTCGCTCATCAGGGGCGCGCCAAGGAGCGCCGCCGCGGCGTTTGCCGCGGAGATCCCCGGCACGACGTCGACCGTGCTAACCTCGGTCGCGGAGCCAGCCGCGGCGAGAAGCTCGAAGACCGGTCCAGCCATCCCATAAATCCCGGCGTCACCGCTCGAAACCAGCGCGACGTGCTGTCCACGCCGCGCGAGATCCAGCGCCAGCAAGCACCGCTCGACCTCTTCACCAATCGGACTGCCGTGGTACGCCTTTGGTCCCAGCCACGGCCGAATCAGATCGAGATAGCCGTGGTAGCCAACCACCACGTCGGCCGCCTGAAGGACTCGACGGGCCCGCTCGGTCAGCTCCTCCGGCGCCCCGGGGCCAAGCCCGACGACGGTCAGCCGCCCGGCTCGCGCGGTCGCGACCGCCCGAGCCACCGCCACGGTCACGCGACCCGTCTTGACCTTGGGAACAACCAGGGTCGTGGCTCCCGCCGCCCGGAGAGCCGCGGGCTCACAGACGCCGGGTGCGCCGACCGCGCGCTCAACCTCCGCGGCTGGCCCGGACGGCGCGCCCACCTCCGCGAGCTCCTGCGCCGAGAAGAAGCGGATCGGCCAGCCGTAGCGCTCCGCCAGCAAGCGTAGCCCCGCCTCGTCGCGCTTTCGATCGATCGTGGCGATCTCCCGCACGCTCTGCCGGGCGAGAGAACGCTCGGCCAGGACTCGGCGGACCAGCTCGTCGATCTCCTCGGCCGTCGCACCGCGCACACAGCCGATGCCGATAACCAGGGTCCGCGGACGGAAGAGCACCAGCGACGGAACGTCCGAGAACGGCAGCAGACGATCGCTGATGACCAGGCGAGCAGCAACCGCCGCCGTCATCAGCTGATCGAGGGAACGATAGCGTTGAAGATTCGCTGGAGCACCCTGCCACCACTCTTCCTCGCCCGCCTCCTGATAGACTCCAACCGGCTCGCCGTTGAGCAGGGCGGCGCTGGCGCAGGTCAAACCCGACGCGACCTCGATTGACCAGCCCCACTCCTGGCCGAGGAGGTCGAGCGCGGGCAGCCCGAGCAAGTCAGCCGTGGTCGTGATGATCGGTCGCGCCCCGACCGCGGCGGCGACCTCGCGGGCAAGCTGGTTAGCTCCGCCAGCGTGCCCGGAAGCCAGGGCGATCGCCTGGACAGCCGCTTCGTCAAGAACCACGATCGCCGGATCCGTCCGCTTATTGGTCAGCAGCGGCGCAACCAGCCGAACTGCCGCTCCGAGCGGCATGATCAGCACCAGCCAACGCTGGCCGGCGAAGGCTCGCGCCAGTGCCTCCCGCATCCCTCCCGGAGCGATGTCGATGCAGGGCGCGCCCACCTGCGCTCGCCAGCGCTCCGCGATCCAGACCGTGCCCCCCAGCTGGCGCTGGAGACGGGCCGCGAGATAGGCTCCACGTCGGCTGATCGCGAAAATGGCCAGGGAGGTCATCACGGCGCGACCTCCCGTCTCGACGGCGGTCGGCTTTTGCTTCCCTTGCGAAACCGATGAGTGTAGTCCGGCGCGTAGAGCCGCGACCGTCGCTCCTCGTGCTGTCCACGGTCGCCGAGCGCCGCGCCAACCAGAATCAGCGCCTGCTTCGTCCAGCCAGCCGCCCGAACCTGATCGACCACGTCAGCGAGGGTTCCGCGGATGATCGCCTCATCCGGCCAGCTCACGCGGTGGACGACCGCGACCGGCGTCTCTGGCGCGTATCCACCGAGGACAAGCTCCGATACCACCCGGCGAATCTGCCCGACGCTCAAGAAGAGCACCAGCGAGGCGCGATGCGCGGCAAGCTGACGCAGGTCCTCGGTCGGCGGAACCGGACTCGCCCGGCCGGAGAGCCGACTGAAGATCACCGTCTGGGTGACCTCCGGAATCGTCAGCTCGGTCCCCAGGGCGGCAGCCGCGGCAAAGGCCGAGCTCACCCCGGGCACGATCGACCAGGCGACGCCCGCCGCGTCGAGCCGAGCGATCTGTTCGTGGATCGCCCCGTAGATCGACGGATCCCCGCTGTGCAACCGTGCGACGATCTTGCCCGCCCGGGCCGCCTGGATCATTCGCGTGCAGATCTCTTCCAGGGTGAGTGACGAGCTTCCCTGGATCTCGGCATCGGATCGCGCAACCTCGCACAGTCGCCGATCGACGAGCGAATCGGCGTAGATGATGACGTCGGCCTGACGGAGAATCGCCTGGCCACGGACGGTGATCAGATCCGGCGCTCCGGGACCAGCGCCAATAAAATAGACGTGTCCAGAGCTCACCGCGTCCTCCGAACGATCACCAGCGAAAAATAATCGAGCGCCTGTCCACGTAATGACCGCACGTTAGCGATACGGATCTCGTCCGGTCGGCCAGCGCGGGACACGAAGACGGCGGCGTTTGCCCGGCCGGCCTCCTCCAGGAGGTCGATGACCCGATCGATGGCTGCCGACACTTTCAGGAGAACGATTGTCTCGAAGGTGGCAAGCGCCTGCCGCAGCGCCGCCGGATCGGCCGTCGCCGGAAGAACTGCCAGCCGCTCGTCGCCATCGGCCAGCGGGAGCCGCGCGGTCGCCGCCGCCGCCTGAATCGACGACACGCCAGGGACGATAACGATGGACAGATCGACCGGCCACGCGCCTCCCACCCGGGCAGGATCGTGGGGCTGCGCCGGGTCGTGGCCGCGAATGTCCTCGGTGTCCGGCCCGGGCGGGGCGTTCGCGATACTCTCCGAGATCTCGCCATTCCCATGCTGGTGCTGCGCCGGCACCTGGCCGAGAGTGTTCCCGGCAGCTCGTTCGGGCCGGGGACTGGCGGTATCCCCCGGAATCTCTCCCAATTCCCGAAGTGGGGACGCGGCGGAACATTCCCGAGATTGGTTCTGGTCCAGACACTCGGCGAGCGCGCCAACCAGGTGGATAAACGTGCTGTACAGCAGCGGATCGCCCTCGGTCAGGAACCCGACGTCACGCCCCCGGGTGAGCTGGTCGGCGATCCGCCAAGCGTGGGCGCGCCACTGCCTGGCTCGGCCAGCGGGATCCTCGCGCATCGCGCAGACCAGCTCGATGATCTCCTGGCAGCTCGGGTCGAGGTATCTCTCGACGATCCTCCAGGCGTAGCTGGACCCACCCGGCCGGGCGACCGGGACGTAGAGAATCGGCAGCGAGCGCAAAAGGCGATAGGCCTTGAGCGTCACCAGCTCCGGGTCTCCCGGCCCGACCCCGATGCCGTACAACGTTCCGGTTGGCGTGCGACTCACCTTGGCTCCTCCTCGGCGGTGCGCCACAGGCTGACGACGTAGACCGGGTTGAGGGCAGCGAGGCGGGTCAGGCCGGCCGTGGTGGCGCTACGAGCAACGCTCACCTGGCAGACCTCGAGGGACCAGTCCGGCGACCGTTCGGGTCCGAGAAGCTGGGCGAGGTGCTCCAGACCGACCAGATTCAGCACGATCCGACCGCCCGGACGCAGGCGCGCCATCGCCAGCTGCACGATCCCGGCGAGCTTGCCGCCACTTCCACCCACGAACACCGCATCCGGATCTGGCAGATCGGCGAGAATCGCCGGCGCCTCCCCCGGCACGACCACCAGGTTCCCCGCCCGAAACCGTCGACGGTTCTCCTGGATAAGGGCAACCTGCGCGGCGTCCCGCTCGATCGCGAAGACCTGTCCGTGACGCAGCAGCCCGGCGGCTTCGATCGCCACCGAGCCACAGCCGGCGCCAACGTCCCACAGGGTGGCGCGCTCGTGCAAACGTAGCCGGGCCAGGCTCACCACTCGAACCTCGGCCTTGGTGATCAGCCCATTCCGCGAGGCGAAAGCCTCGTCCGGCACGCCCAGCGGAAAGCGCCGGGGAGGCTGGTCGTGGCGCACGACCATGAGGTTCAGCGGAGCGAAGGACTGGTCAATCAGGTCGCTCAACCGGCCGGCCAGGTGGCGCTCCCGCGCGCCGCCCAGGTGCTCGAAGACGTCGACTCGAGCGTCCTCGTCACCGGCCTCCAGCAATGCCCGGGCAATCACCGCCGGGGTGTTGTGGTCATCGGTCAGGATTACCGCCTTGGACGCGTGGAGGACTGGAGCGAGGATACTGGCCAGGGGGCGGCCGTGGGCGCTCACCTGAACCGCGTCGTGCCAGGAAAGGCCGAGCCGGGCGAAGGCAAGCTGCACCGAGCTCAGATTCGGTAGAATCCGAACTCGCTCCCGACCGAGCTGCTCGACCAGGAATGGCCCGATGCCGTACCAGTCCGGATCGCCCGAGGCGAGCACGACGATCAGACCAGTCGCCTGGCGAAGCCGCTCGACGACGTCGCCAAGGTTCGCCCGGATAACGAAGCGCTCGGCCGGATGATCCGGAAAGAACGCCAGGTGACGCTCTCCGCCACACAGCAGCGTCGCCCGGGCGACCAGCTCGCGGGCCTCCGGAGAAAGGCTCGCCGGTCCCTGGTCGGTCATAC
>CADDYW010000098.1 GCA_902810745.1 Chloroflexota bacterium
ATCACGCGCGTACCCCTTGACACGCGGTGGATGGATACGTAGACTGCCAGTCAGTCAGGCCACGAGCATCCGGGAAGGTGGACAGCAGGCCTGTTCACGCTGGGTCGGGACCATACCTCGATGCTTGCGCGCAGCGTCGACCATTACGCGACCAATCCAGGTAAGCTTCCGAGGCTGAGCACAAGGAGGAAGACGGTGGGTCTCTTCGAAGAATATCCCTGGCTCCTGATTCCGATCGTCATCATCACGGTCGAGGCGTGGAACGTCGTCAAGAGTTTCGTTAAGCAGGCGCTTCGTCAGCGGACGCTCGGCCACGAGGTCGAGCGCATCGACCGCTAGCCCCTCTCGCACCATCTCACTCGAACCGGTTTCTCGCTTCGGACGCACTGCGCAAAGCACCATGCGCGAGGCTGAAGCCAGAAGACAACGCGCAGCGGCCGGACAGGCCGGGGGTCGGTAGCACCAGGCTAGGGTACCGAGCCGCCTCGGCGCCAGGCGATATTTCGCTGGACCGATGGGAGCATGGACGCGCCGCCGTCAGTGTTGAGAATCGTGCCACTAACGTGCGCCGACTCGTCCGAGGCGAGGTACAGAACCGCAAAGGCCGCATCCTCCGGGCGGGAGAACCGCCCGGACGGCTGGTTTGCAGCCTGCGCGTCGAGCCAGGCCGCGTCGTGGCCCTCCAGTGACTGCACGACCCGCTCGTTGTCGGTGAGCACCCAGCCGGGGATCACGTAGTTCGCGCGAATCCCCTGCTGCGAGTATGCTGCCGCGACGTTGCGCGTGAGCGTGAGCAAACCTCCCTTGGCGACGGAGTACGCCACGAGATTGTACGTGCCAGCCAATCCGTTGAACGAGCCCATGTTGATAATGGATCCGCCCCCGCTGCGAATCATGGACGGTACGGCTTCGCGGCAGAGCACGAACGGCCCATCGAGATTGGTTGCAAGCACCTCGTGCCAGAAGTCCAGGGTCGTCTCCTCGAGCGTGGCACGGGGATAGATCGCGGCGTTGTTGACCAGGACGTCCAGCCGCCCGTAGGCTTCGACCGTCTGCCTGACCAATCGGACGCAATCCGCTTCGCGACTGACGTCGGTTTGGATGTAACGGCCTTCGCCCCCAGCCGCGAGGATTCGACGCACCGTTTCTTCGGCGGTCACGGCCGAGCGCCCGGCGACGACGACCTTTGCACCCTCGCGCGCCAGAAGCTCGGCACAGGCGCGGCCAATGCCGGTTCCGCCGCCGGTGACGATGGCAACCTTTCCTTCGACGCGGTGTCCTCGAGGCCGTTGATCAATGAGACTGCCGCCTTCCATCCTCTTCGTCCTTTCTCGTCTTGCTCGCCGGTGCGATCAGCCATCGGCTCCATCGGTAGCGATCCGGGAAAGCCGATCGTGCCGGCGGTACGTGCTGCCAGTGCGCCCGCGCACCACCATCCCCTATCTACCCACTGGCTCGGTCACGGAGTGCGCGGTCCGCTGCCGCCATCGACGTCGTGTGACTGAGCATCGCCGCGCACGGCTGGCTCGGACGTCCCACGGACCGTGGCCTCGGCGTGCCGGAGATGGGTGAGCATGCGCTCGCGCGCGGCCTCCACATCGCCCGCGACAATCGCCTCGGTGATCTGCTCGTGCTCCTCGAGCGAGCGCAGCGCGCGGCCGGGCACCGCGAAGCTCCTCTGGCGCAGCTCGCCGAGCAGATCGAGCAGACTGACCATGATCCGCATCAGCACCTGGTTGTGACTGAGCCGCGCGACGAGGTTGTGATAACGCTGATCGAAATCTCGTGCGACGTTCGCATCGGCGGCCAGGCGGTCTCGGTTCGCTCGCCCTTCAGCGGTAAGCGCGCGTAGCTCCGCGCGTTCACTCGTCGTCGCCCGGCGGGCAGCCCACCCCGCGGCCTCGACCTCGAGCAGTCGACGGATCTCGTACAGATCCGCGGTGCTTCCGTCCTGCAGCATGAGCGGGGCCACGTGCTCGAGGATGAACTCGAGATCGACCGAGCGTACAAACACGCCCTGACCCCAGCGGATCTCCACCAGTCCCAAGGCGGCAAGCCGCCGCAGCGCTTCGCGAAGAGACGCGCGGCTGACACGCAGAGCCCGCGCCAGCTCCCGCTCGGACGGAAGACGATCGCCAGGCGAGATCCGGCCAGCTTCGATCAGGGCCCGAATCTCGGCCACGATCCGCTCGTCGAGCGACGCGGCTCGGTCGCCGATCTGTCGAAACAGACTGGAGTCGAGAGATCGTGAGGTCAGCTCGTCCGATCGCAACGCACCACTCCCCACCTTCCTCGTCTGCCGCGTGGTTCTGTTCGGGAGCTCATGGCCCAGCGGACACACTGCCGACCTGACGGCCATATCCCGGTCAGAGGCCAGTCCTCTGACCTGACGCCAAGAGTATAGCGGACGAGCACGTGGAGAGCCAGGGACGGGAAGATATCACCTCCACCGGTCGAGGCCGCCGATACGGGATCAGATCGGCGTCGGTTACCACGCACCTTCACCGCACCTGGAGCACGGGTCAGTCACCGCGTGGAATCGCCTTGGCCTCTCCCGTCGGTCGTACCAGCGTCGGCACTGGCGACGGCGTGCCCCCGTCCCTTTCGCCGCGCAAGACTCGGTCTCTGTCGTCTTCCGAGCTATAATGCGCCATGCTTGACGGAGGTTTCATTCTCCCCCGAGAGTACAGAGAGGGACGTTTGAAGGCGCGCCCTCCCACGCCGAGCGCGCACCACGTCCCGCACGAGAGGAGGAGCTACCGTGGCGCGCCACCCGCGAATCACCCGCGTGACCGTGCATCAGTATGCATTCGAGCTCGACGACGTAGGCGCTGACTACAACGGCTTCAACATGGTGTATCTGAAAGGCAGCAAGCTGCGTCCGAAAGGTTACGTGATCACGATCGAGACCGACGTGGGTGTCACCGGCGAGTGGGCCGGCGGGACGGCCGAGGCGTATGCCCAGGTCGGCACGATCGCTCATTACCTGATCGGGAAGAATCCGCTCGAGCGCGAGCTGATCTACAACGATCTGAAGCGCGCACTCCGCAAGAACGATCGTTTCGGAATTGCTCCGATCGACATCGCCCTTTGGGACATCGCGGGCAAGCTCTACGACGCCCCGATCTACGAGCTGCTCGGCGGCTACCGAACCTCGCTCCCGGCCTACGCGAGCACGACGCACGGCGACGAGAACGGCGGCCTCGACAGCCCGGACGCCTACGCCGACTTCGCGCTGCAGTGCCGCGAGCGCGGCTTCCCCGGCTTCAAAATCCACGGGTGGGGAAATGGCCCGATCCAGCGTGAGGTCGCCACGGTACTCAAAGTGCGCGAGCGCGTCGGCGACACGATGGATCTGATGATCGATCCTGCCTGTGAGCTGAACACCTTCGCCGACGTCCTGCGGGTCGGGCGGGCGTGCGACGAGGCCAACTTCTTCTGGTACGAAGATCCCGGCAAGGATGGCGGCATCTCCGCGTTCGCCTATCGCAAGCTGCGCCAGCTCATCAAGACGCCGCTCTGTCTCGGCGAGCACGTCCGCACGCTCGAGCCGCACGTCGATTTCATCGTCGCGGAGGCGACGGATTACGTTCACACCGACGCGACCTACGACGGCGGCATCACCGGACTGATGAAGATCGCCCACGCGGCCGAGGGGTTCGGCCTGGACGTCGCCATCCACGCGCCGGGTCCGGCTCACCGCCACTGTTTCGCCGCCATCCGCAACTGCAACTATTACGAGCTTGGCCTCGTCCACCCGCTGCTCAAGACCACCAGGGCCCCAATCTACCAGGACTACTCAGACGACCTCGACGTGGTGGACTCGCGCGGCCACGTGCCGGTCCCAACTGGACCCGGCCTCGGGGTCAAAATCGATTGGGACTGGGTGAAGAAGCACGAAGCCGGGTCAGTAGCTTACGAGTGAGTCCTGCTCAACGCTCGACCAGCTCATCGCGGGGGCACAGCGGACACCAGGTCAGGACGCGAGATGAGGAAAGAGACGGAGCGCGCGGCCTCGTTGGTGATTTCTTATCCCTGGCCACCGATTCCTGATCCTGCTTCCAGCGCGATGCGTCGTCGCGAGCGCGGCAGATTCTCCACGTCGCGAGAAACCGTAGTTCATTGGCAGATGGGTGAGGAAGGATAGCGTGAAAGCATTGCGAATCGTCGGCGAGCGGCAAATCATCGTGCGGGAGAAGCCGGATCCGCGGCCGGGACCGGGCGAGGTGGTCGTCCAGATGAAGGCGTCGGCCATCTGCGGGAGTGATCTCCATCCCTACCGACACCCGCGTCCGGCCGACCTTGAAGGCGACCTGATCCCCGGCCACGAGCCGTGCGGGATCATCGCCGAGGTCGGCCCCGACGTCCGGGGCTGGTCGGTCGGCGACCGGGTCGTCGTCTACTTCCGACGGACCTGCGGCCGGTGTTTCTATTGCCGCACGGGTCACCGTAACGTCTGCGTGAATCGGCGCGCGTCCTACGGAGTCGGCGCCGACGGCTCGGACGCGGAGTACATGCTGGTCGAGGCGCCATCCCTGATGCGCCTGCCCGACGACTTCAGCTTCGTCGACGGCGCGGTGATGGCCTGCCAGGCAGGAACCGCCTACTATCCGCTCTCGCGTCTCGAGGCGAGCGGTCGTGATATCCTCGTCGTCTCGGGCCTCGGTCCGGTTGGCCTCCTCGCCACGATGTTTGGCACGGCGATGGGCGCCCGCGTCGTCGGGATCGATCCGTCCGCCGAGCGGCGCGAGCTAGCACGGACGTTTGGCGCAATCGCGACGCTCGACCCAGCGGCTGGTTCACCCGCCGAACAGCTACGCGCACTCTACCCCGACGGCGCCGACAAGCTGATCGAGACGTCGGGCGCGAACGCGGCGCACGCCGTCATCGGCGAGCTGCTCAAGCCGCTTGGACGGGCGGCCATCGTCGGACTTGGCTCCAGCGAATTTCGAATGCCCCTGATGCAGCTCGTCCACCACCAGATCACGCTCTTCGGCACAAGCATCTATCCCGATACCCAGATCGACGAGATCTGGGATTTCGCGCGCCGCCACGCCATCTCGCTCAGCTCGGTCATCACCCATTACTTCCCGCTCGACCAGGGACCGGATGCCTTTCGCACCGCCGACACCGCGACGACAGGAAAAGTATGCTTTCGATTCGACTGAATCTGGTCCACCGGGAGACTTACCCGGGAAGGAGCTGGAATTACGGCGCAAATCAAGCCCCTCCCCGGCTGTTTCCGGACTGGACTCACCACAGGGTGGGCGGGCGCGAGATACCCATGCGTCGGGATATTGACGCAGCGAGTGATAGATGACAAAATCCAGCGTGCCAGGGTAGTGCGCGACACAGTGTATCAATTCGAATGCGTGGAACGGGAGGTTTCGAGTCATGGCGGCATCCTGGGTCAGTCGACGACAGTTTCTCGCCGGTGGCGGACTGGCGAGTCTGGCCGTGCTGGTAAGCGCATGCAGCCAGCCGGCCGCGGCGCCTACGCAGGCACCTCAGCCGACCACGGCACCAGCGCAACAGCCGTCGTCCCAACAACCGGCATCCCAGCAGCCTGCATCGCAGCAAGCGGCGACACCGACGCAGGCCGCGCAGGCGGCGGGTCAACCGGTGAGCACCGGTGCCGTCACCGTTCGCATGCATAGCTGGCTGGAGGATCCGCAGGACACCTTCTGGGGCCCGACGATCAAGAAGTTCGAGCAAGAGCATCCGAAGATCAAGATCCAAAAAGAGTGGTTCCCGCGCAACGACATGCACACAAAAGAGTTGGCCCTAGCCGCTACGGGCCAAATCGGTGACGTGGTGCGGGTGAACGTGGCACCGCTCATCAGCGAGCTGCGCCTCAAGAACGTCGTTCAGGCGCTGGATACGCACATCAAGTCCGACAAGAATTGGTCGGATAACGATCAGAAGCAGTTCTGGCCTGGGAACATCGCCACCTATACCGAGCAGGGGCAGCAATGGGGCTACCCCATGGTTGGCCATCCCGGTGCCCTGCACCACTACTACAACGTCGACTACCTGACGAAGAAGGGACTCCCGCTTCCACCGGCCGATCTGGAAAAGAACACGTTCGACTACAGCAAGTGGAAAACGGACGATCTGGTGGCGATCCTCAAGGATGCGAACACGGTCGGCTCGGATGGCCGCATCGCGACGTACGGCATTTTGCCAAGCACTGGCGGCGAGGGCACCGTCGCGGTGCTCCGAGCGTTCGGCGGCAACTACTACAACGAAGATGGGACCAAGTGCCTGATCAACACCGACGAATCGGTTGCCGGCCTACAGTTCCTCTCGGATGAGTGGAACAAGCTCAAGGCCGCGGTCCCCCTATCAACAAATCCCGACTGGACCCAGATCTTCCCGAGTCAACGCGTTGCGATCGTTGTGCTGACCGCCGTAGCGGGTACCGTGACGAAGCTTGTCGGCGACAAGTTCAAATGGAGCGTGGCCCCACCGCCGATCGGTCCCATTGGCAAGCCGGCAACCCAAGTATCTTCCGACGGAATCGCCATGTCCAAGATCACCAAGCACCCCGAAGAAGCCTGGGAAGTCATCAAGATGTGCACGAGCAAGGAGTTCGGAATCGGACGGCACATTGCCGGCCTCGGCAGCCCCGGCAGCCGCTACGACGTCTGGACCGATCCGGAGTTCAAGAAGGCCGAGCCGCTGCTCGCCACGATCATCTACGACAATCTGATCGATCCGCAAAAGGCACCGCCGCTTCAGCCGTGGTCGCACCCGGCGAACGGTCGGTATTTCGAAGCGGATAACGCGATGACGAACATTCTCCAGGATGTCTGGCTCGGTAAGAAGAAGCCGAAGGAAGCTGCCGACGAGGCATTCAAAGCCGTCCAGGCCATCATGGATAAGCCGCCCGCGTAGTCGAGACGACACCCAGCCAATCCGCTCGGGCGTTCTTCGGGATGGAGCAGCGCCCGAGCGAACGGCCACCGGAGGGCCTCGAGCATGGCACAATCCGTCGGAGCGTCAGCTACCCCGATTCAGGGAAAGCCCCGGCGCTCGGCTGTCGCGCGCCAGGAAGCGATCTTCGCCTATGTGTTCCTGCTTCCCTGGATCGTCGGGTTCGTCTGCTTCGTCGCCGGTCCGATCCTGGCGTCGCTCTATCTCAGCCTGAACCGCTACAACATCGTCGAACCACCAGAGTGGGTCGGCCTCGGCAACTTCATCCAGGCCTTCACGCAGGATCCCCTGTTTTGGGGATCAGTTGCCAAGACGTTCATCTACGCGGCGGTCGTCGTCCCGACCGGCGTCGGCGGGGCGTTGCTCGTTGCCGTCCTGCTGAATCAATCGCTGCGATTCACCAACTTCTACCGAACCATCTTCTTCCTCCCCCACCTGACACCGTTCGTTGCGGCGGTCTTTATCTGGTCGTGGCTGCTGAATCCGCAGTTTGGGTTGATTAATGAAGTTCTCTGGCGCATCGCCCATATACAAGGGCCGGGATGGTTCGGATCGCCAGACTGGGCGATGCCGGCGCTGATTCTGATCGCCTTCTGGGCGATTATCGGCGGCGATATGATGCTGATCTTCCTGGCCGGCTTGCAAGGTGTCCCTCGCGAGCTATACGAGGTCGCGTCACTTGACGGCGCGAATGCGTGGTATCGCTTCTGGCATATCACCGTTCCAATGATCTCGCCAACGCTCTTTTTTAACTCGGTGCTGGCCGTCATCGGCGCGCTGCAGACGTTCACGACCGCCTTCGTCGCCACTCAAGGCGGGCCCTCTTATGCGACGTACTTCTACGCCCTGCACATCTACAACACGGCCTTTAGTTACACCGAGATGGGATACGCGAGCGCGCTCGCCTGGATCTTCTTCGTCGTACTCGTGTCTTTCACTTACATCCAGTTCCGAGCCGCCACGAAGTGGGTTTACTACGCCGGGGAGGTAACGTGATGGCGGAGCTCGTCGCCTCGAAGCCCGCTGGACCGGTCGACCAAGCGACGACCGTTCGCGAACCAGCGGCTGTCGCGCGCTGGCTCGCCGGTCGCGCATTCCTGCACACGGTGACCATCGTTACCGGCGTACTGCTGATGGTCCCGTTTGCCTGGGCGTTGATTGGCTCGTTGAAGCCCGAATCCGAGATTCGGCTTGTGCCGCCAACCTTCTGGCCGAGTCGCATCATGTGGATGAACTACGTCGAGGTCTGGAATTCGTCGTTCTTCACCCTCTGGGTGACGAACACGGCGCTGATCACGATCATCGCGACGGCAGGAACGGTGATCTCAGCCGCGGCCGCCGGCTACGCGTTCGCGCGGTTTCGGTTTCCTGGGCGCAACCTGTTCTTCGGGATGACCATCGCGACGATGATGCTGCCCTACGAGGTCACACTGATCCCGACGTACCTGCTTTATTATCTGCTGGGATGGCTGAACACCTACCTGCCGCTGACGGTGCCGTTCTGGCTCGGTGGCGGCGCATTCTACATCTTTCTGTTTCGGCAGTTCTTTATGACCATTCCGGTCGACCTGGACGAGGCTGCCAAGATCGACGGCGCAAACTATTTCCAGATTCTTGGATCGATCGTTCTGCCGTTATCGCTACCGGTGCTGGCAACAGCCGGGATTCTCTCCTTTATCAGCAACTGGAACTCGTTCATCATGCCGTTGATCATCTTGAACGACCCACAGAAGTTCACGCTGAGTATCGGCCTACGCTACTTCTCGATCAGCCCGAGCTCAGACGCACAGCCGACCGACCACCTGCTTCTGGCCGGTTCGATCATCATGACGATTCCGATCATCGTGCTCTTCTTCCTCGGCCAGCGCTACTTCGTCAGGGGCGTGGTGATGTCGGGGATGAAGGGGTAATCCGTAGGACGCAAAACGTGAAACGTAAAGCGTGAGTCGTTATGCAGTGTCGGACGGCGATCCTGGCAACACTTGGATGCCTGGCGCACCGCGATGAGAGACCACCTCTACGTCCGGCACCATTGCGCTTTACGTTTAACGTTTCCCATTTTGCGTTTCACGCTTTCCGCTTCTACCATCGATCTTCACCTTGAAGAAGAGGGACCGCCCCATGAACTTATTAGCGGTTCGCGAGCAGATCCCCGCCCTTAGCGCCTGTACCTACCTCAACGCGGGCGGCATCGGCCCCAGCCCGAAAATCGTCACCGATACCTTGATCCGACTTGCCCTCGAGGTGAGTGAGAACGGTCCCGACGGCATGGCCTTCTCGCGCGAGGAGTTTACGCGAGCTCAGGAGACCCGTGCGAAGGTGGCCCGATTCATCGGTGCCCACCCGGACGAGATCACGCTCGTCCGGAGTACTGCCGAGGGATTTGACATCGTCGGCCACGGTCTGCGCTGGCAAGCGGGCGATGAGGTGATCTTCGCGGGCGATGACCATCCCGCGGCTCGCGCGATCTGGGCGATCCTCGCTCGCCGTCACGGCATCCGGCCAGTTCGCCTCGAGCTCCGCGACGACAGCCCCGAGGCGATCCTCGAGGATACGCGCAAGCTGATCACCTCCCGCACCCGTTTGATCTCGGTCAGTCACGTGACGTCCGAGAATGGTTTGCGCGTGCCGGCCCGCGAGCTGGCCGATCTGGCCCACGCCCACGGTGCTCGCCTGATCCTCGACGGGTGTCAGGCAGTCGGGCAGTTCCCGATCGACGTCCACGAGATCGGCTGCGACTTCTACGCGGCTGGCACCTACAAGTGGCTGCTCGGACCATTCGGAACCGGGTTCCTCTGGATGCGACGAGACCTCCTCCCCGAGATCGAGCCTTCCTGGGTCGGCGCAGGCGGCACGGTCAGCTTCGATCCGGAGACCGGGCGGTGGGACCCACTGCCGTCAGGCGAGAAGTACGAGTTCGGCGCCCGCTACTGGCCGGTCGTGCCGGCCATGGGGGCGGCGATCGACTTCGTCAGCGCCGTCGGCCTGGAGGCAATCGCCGCGCGCTCGCGTCAGCTCGTCGAGCGGATGCGCGAGCGTCTCGGCGAACTGCGTGGGGTGATCGACTTTACCCCGCGCTGCGCAGCACTGCGAACGGGTATGGTTGGCGCAGCGATCGAGGGCGTCGGTGGGAAAGAACTCGCCGAGCGGCTGCGAGCCCGCGGCATCCACCTGCGAGCCAACCGCGGACCGAATGGTCTCACCGGCGTTCGTCTCTGCCTCGCATTCTTCGTGACTGAAGACGAGGTCGACCGCACTGCCGACGCCATCGCCGAGATCGCCACGAAACGCTGAGCACGGGACGCCCCGCGTCGTCTGGATGCATCGTCGAAGGCACACCAGAGCAGTTTCGGGACATCTTAACTAAGCGAGGGAGTGGCCATGATGTTAAAACCAGCCGGACACATCCTTGGCCGTGACCTCAGGAGACTCTGACTGAGCGCGGCGTGCAGGACATCGTAGGTGCGGACGCCGACGCGACGCACTCTCGTAATCGTGCTGAATCCCAACCCGACCAGAGTGAAAGCGGGCGAGTTGGCCAGCCGCAACAGGAGCGCGGATCCCCGCGCCTGAGTCAGCGAGGCAATCGGGGCGGCGATGGGCAGCGTCAGATGATCCCGGACAATGATCTGTCTCGCAGTCAGGGGTGGGCAGAGGACCCTGTGGACCAAGACTGCGAAAACCGCACGCCCAACGGCTCCAGGCATGGTGAGCGGCGCGCGAGAAGGGTTAGGATCAGCGGGGCCCGCAGGGCCAGCGAGCCGCCGTGGGTGCGCGGCACAGCTCCCACGGCGAGTTGGTAGCGCGGAGTCCGAGCGTAGCGAAAGCTTATCGCGCGGGTCGGGTGGGTCTAGTCGACGCAGACGAACTGCGCGGTGGGATCGGGGGTGTGGGGCAGCGCTCTAGGCTTCACGCGTGATACAGACTTGCTCGGGGGCTGCCAGCATCCTTTTGCTCGGATCCAGCCCAGCCGTCGGAGCGCGGCCCGTAGCGCGCTCTTGCGCACCCGTACGCTCTGGCGCTCCTCCGGGTGCGAGCCGAGCTCGACTCAGGTAGCCATGGGATAGGCACGCAGTTGGGTCGCCAACGCGGTCTCGGCGGACGGACCCGTCCGTCGCGGCGCCCTCAGATGCGGGCTCGGGGCGAGAGGCATGTCCCTCACCTCTCGACACACACAGCATCCATCGATGGCCCGGCTCACCACGAAGGCTTGGGCGACCACCGGGACTGGCTGGCGCTCTGGCACGGCGTGGACGACCCGTTCGCGCGGATCAAGCAGCTATGCCTTCATCTGCACAGCATAATCGATCTTCCAAGTACACCTGGAACTGCAGAGTCCGCCTCGGTGGCGCCCCAAAATGTCTCCTGGACCCGCGCTGAGTGGCAATAGTTCCATCGGGTACTCCTGGTGGGGTGCAGAACGGCATGGCATGCCAGGCCTATCATCTCGCGCATGGTAGAAGACCTTGCCCGAATCCCTGTCGAAGTCGATTACGCCGACAAGTCTCGTTACCGCGACCCAATCGCTGAGTACAGGACCCTTGTTGGCGCGGTGATCCAGCCTGGCGAATCTATAGCCGAGTTGGTCGCGATGGCCGAGGCGCGCAGGCGCGGAGCAGAAGTGCCCGGCATGATCGATGCCACGTAACCGGACGGTGCGCACGCTGAGTCGGGCATTGGCGTTGCCTCGCCCGAGACACTCACCTCTCAACTCACCGAGCTCTACCTTCTCGCCCTCAAAATGGCGCAGGCCTGCAAACCGATGTCTAACGACGACCTCGGTGCGCCGAGCCAAACCTGTGCGAGCTACGTCATCCCACGGACACTGCATTGAACCGCAATCAAGGATAGGAGCATCCGTCGAATAAATCCGGAACGGGTCGAAGCTTTTCCGTTCTGGGACGCAGCACGGGCCACCTAATCGCGCTTGGGGGAGCGCCGACGTTCAAGGAAATCGGCTGCATCCACGCCGAGGGCCATCAGGCTAGCGGGATAAAGGACGGGCTAATCGCCCTAATCGATGAACAGAGGCCGTTGCCCCAATCGCCGTCCGCGAGCACCTTTCCGAATGACGCTGAGCAGTGTCGCGCAGGTAAAAGCTCGGAGCAGTGTCCCGGGCAGTCTCCGTACCAAGGGCAACGAAGCACTCCCTCAGACCGGCGAATACTTTGTCCGAGTCCTGCAAACGAGAAAGCACCGCACGTCGTCTCCCACCACTTTACACTTACTATGTGTCACCTACAACATTGCCGGCCACTGCGACTGCAGAGCTGATCAAGCGCGAAACCTGCCAAATCAGTGACGGCAGAGCAAAGGGTGGAGTGACACCTATGGCGCTTCCTTGGCCGTCAAAGTCCGCAGTCTCAACGCATAGACGTTGATGACCAAAGCCAAGAGCAAGACCGCGCCTTGCACAAGTGGCTTCAGGTAAATATCAACCTGGACCAGATTGAGACCATTACCGATAACGCCAAAGATGAGAAGTCCAATAACGGTGTTGCCGATGCCGCCCACCCCGCCAAAGAGTGACGTACCCCCAAGAACGACCGCCGCGATTGAGTCAAGAAGCATGTCGCTCAACCCGTAGGCCTGAGCACTTCCCAAACGACCGACGTTGAGCATGCCCGCGAACCCCGCTAGCAGTCCTGAAATCGCAAACACAGCAGTGACAATGGCCCGCGTATTGATACCGGATAGCTCCGCCGCTTCGCGGTTGCCTCCGGTCATGTAGATGTAACGGCCAAACCGAGTGTAAGTCAGAACCACGTGCCCAACGAGCAGCGTGACGGTCGCTACTACGATGATGATAGGGATCCCATCACCGAGGAAGCCTTTGAGCACGTATCCACTGCCTAGCGTATTCATGACCGGCGGAATCTTGTACTTGATACTACCCTTGGTCCAGTATAGCGCGAGGCCGTCAGCGATCTGCATCATGGCCAGCGTCACGATGAACGTCGGCAGCCCGACTCGCGTGGACACCCACCCATTCAGAAAACCGAGGGCAAGACCGACGACCCAGGCGGTGAGCACCGATGGGAGCATTGGCAGCTGCATAGAGATGACATAATCACCAACCGGGAACTGAGCGCCTTCGTAGAGCATCGTAGCGATCACGCCGGTCAACGTCGCCATCGACGCAATGCTGAGATCGATCTCGCCGAGGAGCAGCACCGCCGTGGTGCCAGTTGAAACGACCGCCAGAACGGAAATCTGGGCGAGAATGTTGCGGAGATTGGTGGCAGTAAGGAAAGAATCTGGTGCACCGACGCTGAAAACGAGGACCAGAACAACCAGCACAGCGAATGGTGCCAAGTTCCCGATGCGCTGGCGGATCCAGTTCGGAACGCCGACGTGGCCTCTCCACGGCGTGGCTTCGCTGGCATTCATGCGGCGTACCTCATGAGAGCTTCTTTCGTAACCTCTTCGTCGTCTGCGAATTGTTTTGTGACCCGTCCCCGAGAAAAGACCATGATGCGGTCGCTATTGGCTAAGATCGTCTCCGGTTCGGCAGAAACCAGCAGAATCGCCACGCCCTCATCAGAGAGGCGATGCATCAGTTGTATTACCTCAGCCTTGGCGCCTACATCCATCCCTCGCGTTGGTTCTACCAGCACAAGGACCCTCGGGGGATGGATCAGCCATTTGGCCAGAACCACCTTCTGCTGGTTACCACCACTGAGGCCTCCTACGGGGAGAAATGGATTGCCGGGACGAATGCTGAGCTGACGAATCTGATCCTTTGCCATCTGCACCTCCAGTGCAGGGTGCAGAATCCACCCGACGATACGATCCAAGTGAGCCAGAGACACGTTCTTGTATACAGGTTCTCCGAGGTGCAGGCTGGATCGTCGGTTCTCTGGCACGAACGCCAGGCCTGCCTTTTTTGCCTCTTCAGGGGTCCGGATCTGTACAGGGCGACCATCCATCAACAGCAACCCCGAATCCAGCCTTTGGCGACCGAATAGGGACTGAGCAAGCTCGGACGTTCCCGCGCCCATAAATCCATAAAGCCCCAAGATTTCACCCTCGTGGAGCTGGAAGCTGACACTCTCGAACACACCACGCTTAGTGATACCTTGGGCCTCGAGCACAACAGCGCCCCTGGCGTCCTTGCTACGGTGTGTCCGCATGTCGAGGTAGCTCTCCTCGAGCACTTTCGCGTCCGTCCCGATCATCAGATGGATCACATCCTGTTTAGTGAGACTTTTACTCTCTGTCGTGATGACATTTCGGGAATTCTTCAGAATGGTGATTGTGTCGCAGACGCGTAACGCATCTTCGATAAAATGTGTGATGAGGACCAGAGTTCTGCCCTGGCCTCGCAGCCGCTTCATAAACTCGAACAGCCGCTCAGCCTCAATCGGTGAGAGGGCTGACGTAGGCTCGTCTAGGATGATGATCCTCGCACCAGAGAATAAGATCCGAGCAATTTCTACCATCTGCTGCAGGCCGACCGATAGCAGGCCGACTACCGCCTTTTCGCTCACCTCCAGCTGTAGGTCGTCCAGGTGCTCCCTCGCAGCCCGATTCATCGCCCGCCAGTTGACCATTCCCAACTGGTTCAGCGGCTGATTTGTCGAGAAAATATTCTCAGCCACGGTGAGCGATCGAAAGACGCTCAGTTCCTGGTACACCATGCCAATCCCTGCAGCCTTGGCATCAGCCGGTGAACGGAACCGGACGGGCTGGCCATCTAGGAACATTTCCCCGTCGTATTCGGTGTGCACCCCAGAAATGATCTTCACTAGGGTGCTCTTCCCGGCACCGTTCTCGCCGAGCAGTCCGTGGATTGTGCCAGGTCGCAGCGCGAAATCGACGTCATCCAAGGCAATGGCCCCACCAAAGCTCTTCGTCACGTGCCGAAGTTCTAAGACGGGAGGGGATTGGTTTGGACTCTGCTGCACGGGTATATCCTCCAGTCCGAGGACCAAGCAAGAGATGCGAAAACGATGGTTGGCGAGCAATGCACTCGACCAACCGCCAGCTTAGTGGTAATCGGCCAGGTGCCTACGAGACGCCGATTTGCTCGCCATAGAGGAGCCCTGGGCCTACTTTCTGGTTCACAACTGGGCCGTCAGTGAGGATGTACTTCGGCACATTCTTCTCGCCTCGCGCCACTTTGCTACCGATCAGTACTGCCCATCCGTGAACCCGGTCAGCAGGATTGCGCACCGATGCGACGAGCTTGCCGTCGATGACTGCCTGTATCGCCGGAGGCATTGCATCGATCCCGACCAGCTTGATATCCCGCTTCGCATTCTGAATGACCTTGTAGGCAGCAAGCGCCATATCGTCATTGTGGAACATTCCACCGCTGATGTCAGGGTACTTGACCAGATAGTCTTCCCAGAGCTTCGCCACTTTGTTGACGTCCCAGTCGGCGAAATCTTGTGCCAGGACCTTGATGTCCGGGTAGTTCTTCATCACGGCCTCAAAGCCGCGATGGCGGCCTTGCGATCCCGTATGTCCCGCAGCGCCCTGGGTTTCAATGATTGTACCTTTCCCGCCAATGGCCCGGACCAACGCCTCAGTTACCTGGGATCCCATCCACTCGTTGTCTGGCTCAAGAAACGTGGTGATGGGGAGGTTCGCCTCAGGTGGAGCGATAATCGTATCCATCTGAATGACCGGGATGCCGTTCTCGATCATGCGCTTGACCGGGTCCACCAGCGTACCAATGCCAAAGGGTTGGATCGCGACGAAGTCCCACTTCTTTGAAGCCATATCGTCAATGGCTTTGCGCTGGACATCGACGCTCAATCCACCATCGAACCAGGTGATATCGACGTTAAACCACTTGCCCCACTGCTCAGCGATCTCCTTGCCCTGCGCGCACCAGGTGGCCCCGAGGCCAGCGTTCGAGAACGCTGCCTTCAGGCCTTTGGTTGAGCCACCGGCAATTTGGACCACCGGGGTCTTTGGAGCGGCCTCCCTGGAGATGCACGCGCTAAGCAGCGGGGTCGCGGCGAGGCTCATCTCCACGACTAGAGCCTTCCGTCGCGAAATCCTTCGACTAACAAGCTCGTTCAACAATTTGCTTACCTCTGCCATAGTGTGAAAACTTGGCCCCACTAACATCTCCGGCGGCGCCAACCGTCAACGCTATCAGCGGGGCAGGTGAACGTGTGGGCCTATTGTAAGTAGGGTGTATTAATGCGTCAAGAGGATCGTACCGACAATTCTGAACCTGTATTCGTTCGATCAAGTTGCACGTGGTCGTACCCGCATCGTGCGGAGGGAGGCCCCACGCGGAATGACAGCGCTGCCGTGACGGGGATTGCCGTCCTTGGTGCCTGGTCGTTCAAAAGGTGACCGGAGCTTGGCCCGGCGGCTCGGATCAGAAGGACGGCTGAGCGGGGTGCAACCCTGCACGCTGTGGGTCTACTGAGCGGAATTAGCCTGACGATAGATTACCCGGTTGGCCTGGACTGTTCACGAAAGTGACGATAGCAGTGAAGGATGGGCCAGAGGGCTTGACTGGGTTGGTTGCTAGCGAGGCGGAGACAAACGCAGTCGGCGTGCTCGTGGATCCGGCCACCGATCTTGAGCATGGTGAGGCGTAAGGTCTCTATGCGCATCGGGGTGAACTTGGTACGCTCG
Organism: Chloroflexota bacterium; assembly: GCA_902810745.1. GTDB lineage: Bacteria > Chloroflexota > UBA6077 > FW602-bin22 > CADDYW01 > CADDYW01. Next base: position 16,540 of record CADDYW010000098.1, read on the forward strand.
AACCAGCGGCGCAGGGTGTGCGGCAGCCAGGAGGTCGCCGCCGCGACGAAGAGGCGAAACTGATTGGGCTAGAAGGCGCAGCAACTGAGGCGGTCGGCAAAGCAGCTTGCCTTGAGCTGCTCGATCCACTGTTCGGGCTTACCGCGATCGACGGAGACGTCGTGCACGACCCACCAGGGATCGGCATGAGTGGTCACGACAAAGCGGGTGTTGAGCCCTTTGGCGGGTGCCTCCGCCTTGTATACCACCCGCCGCTCTTTCCCCAACTCTCAGCGGCGTCGGTCCCCTCACTGCAGAGACGGACCTAGTTTTAGTTT
>CADDYW010000099.1 GCA_902810745.1 Chloroflexota bacterium
TGTGATAGCGCGGTTTGGGCACGTCTGACCCCTCCGGGATATCCGACAGCATTGTAGTGCAAGAACCGGGCCGCGTCAAGAGGCTGCGCGCGAGTCGTGCCGGCGGGGCGGTCGCCGGACCGCCCTCCTCCACCAGACTCCGGTCGAACAACCCGAAGCCACGGCCATCAGGTACGGAATGGATTCACGTTTTGGGCCGCGCCGACGAACGCGCCGTTCCCCCGATCGAGCGAGAGGTCTCGAAGCTGTCCTGCTGCACCGCCTGAGACCGGTCCTACCCCGCGGTGCCGAAACGCATCGGATCACGGCACGGGCCTTGCAGGCGAGCGATGGTGAGACGGCCAGGAATCCGCGCCCCGGAGGGCAGACATGCTTCACCTGGGCTACAAGGCGGCCTCCGAGCAGTTCGGACCGAACGAGCTCCTCGACTACGTCATCGAGGCCGAGCGGCACGGATTCGATGCGATCAGCGTCAGCGATCACTTTCATCCGTGGCGCGACGACGTCCAGTGCTTCTTTGTCTGGAGCTGGCTGGGAACGGTCGGGGCGCGCACCCGTCGGATCCAGTTCGGTACCGGCGTGACCTCGCCGATTCTCCGCTACAACCCGGCCGTGCTGGCGGAGGCTGCCGCGACCCTGGCGGTGATGTTCCCCGGGCGTTTCTGGCTGGGACTTGGCTCCGGCGAGGCGTTGAATGATGCCGCGACGACCGGGGCGTGGCCCGATTATCCGGAGCGACGCGATCGCCTGATCGAAGCGATCGAGATCATTCGCCGCCTCTGGGCGGGCGAGTACCTCACCTACCGCGGGCGCTATTTCCAGACCCGCGCCGCGCACCTCTACCTGACGCCGCCCCAGCCAATCCCGCTGGCGATCGCGGCCATGGGGGCTCGCAGCGCCAGGCTAGCCGGCTGCTATGGAGACGCCTGGATGGCGACCGGCGCTGCCGGCTCGGTCCAGCCCTACGATCGGTTCGCCGCGACCGTCGACGAAGGGGCGCGGACGAGCGGGCGTGACCCGTCCGCGGTCGAGCGGTGGATCGAGGTAGAGGTCGTCTACGCGAAGGACCGCGCCCGGGGGCTTGCCGAGGCGCGCCTCTGGTCCGGCACGCTGGTCCGCGACCGCGACAAGTACGGCGTCTACGACCCGCGCGACCTCGCCTATCAGGGAAGCTTCCTCCCGGATGACCTGATCGAGCGAAACTGGCTGATCTCGGATGATCCGGACGTGCACGTCGCCGTTGCCGAGCGCTACATCAACCTGGGCTTCGACCACCTCTTCTTCCATCACCCCGGCCCGAATCAGGGCGAGTTCCTCGAGTTCTACGGCCAGCACGTTCTGCCCAGGCTCCGGCAGAAATATCCGTGAGGAGACAGACGTCCGTTACGACGACACTCGCGACGTATCCTCGCGCCCACCCTCATCCGTGAGCGCGGGAGGGAAGAGGGCATCGGCGCGGCAGTGAAAGCCGGGCAGCGCCGGCTCGAGGTCGACCTCCTGGTCCCCGTGGACGATCACCCCGCCATCACGCCCCCACCGCCCGATTCGCCGACTGTCCGGGTAGACGACCAGCACCACTCGCGTGCCGTGCTCCAGCCACTGCTCGATTTTGCGCATCACCGCCTCGGCCGTATCGCCCGGCGAGACGATCTCGACCGCGAGATCGGGGGCACCGCGAAAGGCGTGGCTGGCCTGCTCGGGTGACGGCAGCCGCTCCCGCCGCACGAACGCGACGTCGGCGGTCCGTGCCAGTCGCCCGGCGTCGTCGAGCTGGAAGAGGACCTCGCCCACGACGACCTTGCCGAGACGTCGCTCTCTGACGTACGTGCCAATCACCCACGCGATGTGCCATTCGAGATCGCCGTGCTCGAAGCCTGTCGGTGCCATCGGGATCAGCTCTCCATCCACGAGCTCGTAGCGTTCGCCGGCCCCCGCCAGGCGCAGGACGTCCTCGACGGTTGCGCGGGTGCGCGTCGCCATCGGTCTCCCTCCTTCCTCGATCCGGCTCCGATCGAGTCATTCGCCATCGCGACAAGTATACACGGACTGGCTCGGTCGTCTCGGCAGTGCAGCCCCGGAGACGAGCGATCCCCTGATCGGGATGGCGCCCGCTCGGTGCTATACTGGTGGTGAACGGCGCGAAGCTTCGCGTCGGCTCAATCGCCGCCGCTCGTTCGCAGCGGCAGCAGCGGCCCGTTGACACGAGAGATCAGGCAAGCGAGGGATGAGCCATGGCAATTCAATCGATCAACCCGGCGACCGGGGAAGTGTTGAAGACCTTCGAGGAGATGAGCGACGCCGAGGTCGACCGCGCCCTGGCGCAGGCGCAGGCGGCGTACGAGCGCTGGCGCGACACCTCCTTCGCCGAGCGCGCGGCGAAGCTCAAAAGCGCGGCCGCGTACCTACGCGCGCATCGCGACGAGATCGCGAAGCTGGCGACGCTCGAGATGGGCAAGCCGATTACCCAGGCCCAGGCCGAGGTCGAAAAATCGGCGTGGGGATGCGACTGGTACGCCGAGAACGCCGAACGTATCCTCGCCGACGAGCACATCGCGACGAACGCCGCGGACAGCTACGTCGCCTACACGCCCCTCGGCGTGATCCTGGCGATCATGCCCTGGAACTTCCCGTTCTGGCAGGTCTTTCGGCCAATTGCCCCGGCGGTGATGGCCGGCAACGCGCTGGTGCTGAAGCATTCGTCCAACGTTCCCCAGTGCGCGCTGAAGATCGAGGAGGTCATGCGCGCGGCGGGATTCCCGGAGGGCCTGTTCCGCACCCTGCTGATCTCGGGGGCCAAGGTGAATCGGGTGATCGAGGATCCGCGCATCCGCCTGGTCACGCTGACCGGCTCGGACGACGCCGGGAGCAAGGTTGCCGCGGCGGCCGGCCGTGTCCTGAAGAAGACGGTCCTCGAGCTCGGCGGCTCCGATCCGTACATCGTCCTCGCCGACGCCGACCTCGAGAGCGCGGCACGAACTGCCGCGGTGGCGCGCAACCAGAACAGCGGCCAGAGCTGCATCGCCGCGAAACGGTTCCTGGTCGTCGATTCGGTCGCCGACGAGTTCGAGCGTCGGCTCGTCGACGCGGTCCGCGCGATGAAGGTCGGCGACCCGCTGGATCCCTCGACGAGTATTGGCCCGCTGGCGCGCGAGGATCTCTGCGTTACCCTGGAGCGACAGGTCAAGGAGTCGGTCGCGCGCGGAGCGAAGATCCTGTTGGGCGGCGAGCGGCTGAATCGCCCGGGCTACTACTTCGCCCCGACGGTCCTGACCAACGTGACGCCGGAGATGCCGGTCTTTCGCGAGGAGACGTTTGGTCCGGTCGCGTCGATCATCCGGGTAAAGGACACCGACGAAGCGCTCCGTCTGGCCAACGACTCGATCTACGGTCTCGGCGCCAGCATCTGGACACGCGACGTCGCCAATGCCCAGAAGCTCGCGCGGCGTGTCGAGTCGGGGCAGGTCTTCATCAACGGAATGGTCGCCTCGGATCCGCGGCTTCCATTCGGCGGAGTGAAGCGCAGCGGCTACGGGCGCGAGCTTTCCGCATTCGGCATGCGCGAGCTGGTCAATATCCAGACGATCTGGTGCGGCCCGGCCCGAGCCTAGTCCATCTCGAAGACGCACTTGCCGGTGGCGCCCGCGTCGAAGAGCCGAAAGGCCTCGGCAGCCTGGTCGAGGCGAAAGCGATGGGTGATCAGCTTCGCGAGCGGCACCCGACGGTCGGCGATGAAGCGCGCGCACTCCTCGAGCCCGACGTTCGGGAACGTCCAGGAGCCGTAGAGCGTCAGGTGGCGATGGATGATATCCGGACTGGGCTCGAGCTCGACGGTGCCGCCTTCGCCGACGAAGCACGCGCGCCCGAAGACGCGGGCGCTCCGCACGGTCTGAGCGCGCGCCGTCGCGTTGCCGGTGCAATCGAGCGTCGCATCGGCACCCTCGCCGCCGGTCAGGTCCTGCACGGCCTGGACCGGATCCCCTTCGGCGGGATTCAGCACCTCGTCGGCGCCGAGCGTGCGCGCCAGCTCCAGACGCGCGGCCGACACATCGATGCCGATGACCCGTGCTCCCATCGCCTTCGCCAGGAGCGTCGCGCTCAGCCCAACTGGCCCCTGCCCGTAGATCGCGAGCGTGTCCCGACCGGAGACGTCGAGCTTTTTCAGCGCCATGTAGGCCGTACCGGTCCCGCAGGCAATCGCCGCGCCCTCGGCGAATGACAGCTCGCCGGGAAGGCTCACCAGGCAGCGCGCCGGCACCACGATGTAGTCGGCATTGCCACCATTCGTACCAAAGCCGTAAGTCTTGTGACCGTGCACGCAGAGCTGATCGTAACCGATCCGGCAGTACTTGCAGGATCCGCAGCCGGAGTAGTGGTGGATCATCACCCGGTCGCCGATCTTCGGACCGACGACCCCGGGTCCGAGCTCGGCGACGGTGCCGCACGGCTCGTGGCCGCCGACGGTGGTCTGCGCCTGGGACGCGCGATACGGCCGCAGGTCGCTGCCACAGATGCCCGACGCCCGCATCCTGACAACCACCTCGCCACTGGCAGGCACGGGGTCCGGCAGCTCGCGAATCTCCACCCGACGATCACCCAGAAAGACTACGCCACGCACGACGTCCCCCTCTCGAGTGCCCGGTGCGGTACGCGGGCAGCTCCGCGGCATTGGTGTCCGATCATCCTCCCCCGAACCGGCGACCGTCGGGCTGAGTCTCCAGCCTCCGTCGCGGCGAGGCATCAGGGCCTGAATCAGGTACTCCCGCGCCCGAAGCGCTCCTCCAGGAAGCGGCGATTCGCCAGCAGACGGTCGAGGTTGTGGCGCTGCAGGTCCTCGGCGATCTCGTCGAGCTTCGAGTCCAGCAGATCGAGCTGCTCCTTCAGCTCCTCCCGAGCAGTCTTGCCGCTCTCATCCACCGGAACCTCGCGACGATCCGGGGGCAACGCCAGGAACGCGTCGATCGTCCGGGGAAGGTAATCGTTCGCCGTCTGGCGCACGATGTAGAGATCCTGCGAAAACGGCGGAAAGCGGGGCGCGTAGCTGAGCAGCACCTCGACCTTGCGCCGAATCTGCTCGACCTTCACCTGGACGTCGATCGGCAGCTCGGGGCGTTGCGGCGGATCCGGGCGCGGCCGCGGCTCGGGCCGGGGCCGCGGGGAGGTGGGGACTGGCGGCGGGACACGGGGATAGGAGTAACGCATCCACCGGCGATGCCGGGGGCGGCCCGAGAGCGCGAAGACGGCCCAGATCACCAGCCCGACGATCAGCCACGGCATCACGAAACGCCAGAAGACGAAAAAGACGGCGATCCAGATGGGAATCACCATCAGCATCAGCAAGCCAAACAGAGTGACCAGCATCAGCGGAACGATCAGCCATCGCATCGTCTCAGGCTCCTTCCCCACCCTTGGGCAGAGTGAGCTCGCTTCCGAGATTCTCGGCGTCGGCCAGTGCGAGCTCGGCCGCGCGCGCCCGCTCGACGTACACCCGGGCCCGGGCAACTTCTTCCGATAGACTATCAATCGTCTTCTTCATCGCGTCAAGTGCTTCGAGCTTGAAGCGATCGATCGTGTCCATCGTGGCGTAGACGTTGTTGAACGCGGCCTGTAGCTTCTCCACGCTGACGGTCGCGCTGGCAGCCTGTCGCTGGATCTCGCCCGCCTGCTGGCGCAGCAGGTGAGAGGTCGATTCGATGATGTTGCCAGTCGTCTGGTTCAGCGCGGAGATCTGGTCGAGCACCAGCCGCTGATTGCCCAGGGCCAGCGCGGCAATGACGGCGGTCCGCAGGGCCGAGACGGTGGTCGTGGTCGCGCGCTCGACACCCTTGATCAGCTCCAGATTATTCTTGCGAATCAGGTCGAGCGCCAGGTAGCCCTGGATATTGACCGAGAGCTGCGTCAGGATATCCTGGCGTTTCTGGCGCACGTAGAAGAGGGCGTCGTCCTTCAGGGCCTTCGCCTTCTCCGGGTCGCGTGGCTCGATCTCGGCAATCTTGGCCGACAGGGCCCGGTCCAGGGCGTCGGCCATGTAGGCGTACTGCTCGAGGCGGCCCTTCATCTCCCAGAGGCGTACCTTTTCCTGCTCGATCGCCGCGTTGTCGCGAATCAGCTCATCCTGGCCGCGATAGAGACCGTTGATGATCGCCTCGATCGTCGCCTGCGCCGACTGGTACTTCTGGAAGTAATCCTTGACCTGATTCCCGATCGGAAGACGGTCGAGCAGACCCCTCCGCCGAAGGTGACGGGACGGATCGAGGGCCTCGATCTGTCGACGCAGGGCGAGAAGCGCGTTCGAGACCTGCGAGCCCTGGCTCACGGGACCCTGCTGGAGCGCCGCCATCGGCTGATCGAGAAACCGACTCGAGACACCAGCCGATCGACGGATCTCCTCGTTGCCCATGCGGTGAATCGAGCGGACCTTGCGCTCGAACTCGGGCGAGTGCGCCTCCAGCCCGGCGATCGAGTCGACGAAGGCATTGACCGCCGCCGAGATGCGCTGGGCGGTCTCGTCGTCGACGTGCACGGTCGAGGCGGCCTGCTCCGGCGTTACCGGACCAACCGGCTTTGGTGGATCGAGGACGAGCTCGTCCTCGACAGAATCTTTCTGTGCTGCATCGGTCATGTGGACAGTCCTCCCTCACACCATTGGACGAACCGGCGGCGCCAAATGTTGCGACGTCGCAACCGGTCGTCTGAACGAAAAACGACTTCCCTGTCCAGGCGTGCTCTCCGCCGAGACATCGCCTCCCATTGCCTCGACCAGCTCGCGCACGATCGCCAGGCCCAGACCGGCCCCGCCACTTGATCGCGCCCGCGACTTGTCACCCCGATAGAAGCGCTCGAAGACCCGGGGAAGCTGCTCGGGAGGAATTCCTTCGCCGGTATCTTCAACCGTGAGACGCACCCAGCCGTCGCACGCCTCGGCGCGCAGGACAAGCAGGCAGAGCATCTCTACGGGCACTTATCTCCCATTATACCGTTCACGTCCCGCTCAACCGAGCGACGACCGGCGCCAAGTCCTCCATGGACGTTTGATGGACAGTCTGTCACGAATTGGTGAACACGCGGCGACTGCCGTGGCAGCAAAATTACTCTACCCCCGAGCCGACGTCGGCCGTATACTAGGTGGCGACTATCGATCACGCTCGTGAACGGCGAATTGCGCTCGCTCAACGACTTCCCCAGATCGCCACGGACACCCACGGACAGCGGTCTGCCCGCCATCTGGGCTCTGCTGCTCGGCGCGCTGCTCGTCGCCGTGCTCGCGGGGCGGGCGGGAGCCGCGTCGCTGGCACCGCGACTGCTGGTCCCAACGTCCACTCCGACGGCCATCGCAACCGCGACCCCCGTCGCACCGACGCCCAGCCCGATGCCGACGGACACGCCGTTTCCCACCGCCACGCCCGTCCCACCCACGCCGACGGTCGACGCGACCGAGGTCATGCGCCGCGCGGCCTACGCCGCCACGCTCACCGCGCCGACCCCGCTCCCCACGGCGACGCCCACGCCGTATTTCATCAAGGATGGCGATATCGTCCGTCGATCCGACGCTCCGATCACGCTGCGGATTCCGAAGATCGGCGTAAATGCCGAGGTCGAGTCGGTCGGGCTCGATTCCACCGGCGCGATGGCAACGCCGACGACGCCTTTTCGCGTGGCCTGGTACGACGGTGGGCCGCTTCCGGGTCAGCCCGGCAACGCGGTCATCGACGGTCACCTGGATTCGCGTATCTACGGAATGGCCGTGTTCTGGAACCTCGGGAAGCTCGTCCCGGGAGACAAGGTCGAGGTGGAGATGCCCGGCCAGCGGTGGCTCACCTTCGTCGTCGAGCGGGTCGCGGTGTACCCTTACGACGACGCACCGCTCAACGAGATCTTCGGACCCTCTAGCGAGCCTCACCTCAACCTGATCACCTGCTCCGGCATCTTCGACCGATCCAGCCACAACTATGACCGGCGCCGCGTCGTCTACACCCGGCTGGCGGACGGCTGAGCGTCTGACGTCATTTCCTCGCACCGCGCCGCCCCGTACAGAGACGTCTGCGAATGAGCCGCGGCGTCAGCACAGACAGGCGACCACAGCTCGAGAGCACTGGGCGGTATGGATGAGCTGGCAGCCGTCCAATCTCCTCTCCCCGTGGGCGAGGATGCGGGTGAGGGCCGGAGATCCGGATTCCCACCCTCACCCCGGCCGTCTCCCAGAGGGAGAGGGAGCTCGCCGCCTCCCCGATAGCTCAACCTTATCTGCTCGGTTCTCTAAACCGGCACGTTCGTCGAGACCGCCTGCCGACGCGCCCGCACGAGAGACGCGACGACCGCCACCGCCAGCACGACGACCACCACCAGCAACGACACCCCGATCGGGATCTCGTGAACCTCGTCCAGAAGCATCTTCAGTCCGATGAACATCAGGACGACCGCCAGCCCCAGCTTGAGGTAGTGGAACTTGTGCATCGCGCCGGCCAGGACGAAGTAGAGAGCCCGCAGGCCAAGAATCGCGAAGACGTTGGAGGTGTAGACGATGAATGGATCCTTGGTGACGGCAAAAATCGCTGGAATCGAGTCCAGCGCGAAGGCAAGGTCGGTACTTTCGACGACGACCAGTGCCAGGAGCAGGGGTGTGGCCGCTAGCCGTCCACCGATTCGAGTCAGAAAGCGGCCGTGCTCGTAGCCTGGCACCACCGGCAGAAAGCGGCCCACCAGCCTGACCACGGGATTGCCATCCGGGTGCACGTCGTTCTCTGGCTGCGTCGCCATCTTCAGGCCGGTGAAGATCAGAAAGACGCCGAACAGGTAGAGAATCAGCTCGAACTCGTGCAGGAGCGCTGCTCCGCCGACGATCATGATCCCGCGCATCACCAGCGCGCCCAGGATTCCCCAGGTCAGCACCTGGTGCTGATACTCCGCCGGGGTCTTGAAGAACCCAAAGATCAGGGCAATGACGAAGATGTTGTCGACGCTGAGCGACTTCTCCAGGAGATAGCCAGTGAAGAACTCTAACGCGGGCGTCGCACCGCGCCAGAGCAGGAGGAACGCGTTGAAGAGCAACGCCAGTGTGATCCACACCGCGCTCCAGCCCAGCGCTTCCTTGAGGGACAGGGCGTGTCGCGTGCGATGGAATACGCCGAGGTCCAGCGCCAGCAGCGCCAGGATGAGCACGGTGAACGCGAGTGATACCCAGAGGAGTGAAGGAGCCATCGACCATCCTTGATGAGAGCGCGGGGAGATCGGCCTTGCAGGATCGGCCGAGATCCGCGAATTCCGAGAGAGCGAGAGAAGCGCGAAACCACGTCGCCGGTGGATCTCCTAACTATAGCATCGAGCAGAAAGGTTGAACTATCGGGCAGACGGCTGTCTCCCTCTCCCCGTGGGAGAGGGCCGGGGTGAGGGCGTGGATCCGCGGCGCACGGTCTGCGACCCTCACCCTTACCCTCTCCCAGAGGGAGAGGGGATTTCACGGCTGCCAGCTCATTCATACCGCCCCGCGCTCTAGAAACGCACCGGCGAGAAGGAGCCGCGGAGCGCCAGGCAGCGCAGCCGCGCGACGCGCTCTTCGACTGGCGGATGCGTCTGGAAGAGCGCTGCCAGACCGGTCGCGGCGAAGGGCTGGACGACGAACTGGTGGGCCAGCGCCGGGCTCGCCGCGAGCGGCGCTTCCTGATTCGCCGCTTCCAGCTTCTCCAGTGCGCGGGCGAGCGGGAGGGGATCGCCGAGAATACGCGCGCCGGCCGCGTCGGCCGCGTACTCGCGCTCACGCGAGATGGCAAGCTGAATCAGCGTCGCCACGAGTGGCGCCAGAATGACCGCGAGGACGCCAGGAAGCAGACTATCCGCGTGGCCTCCGTCACCGTCCTCGACCTCGTCGTCGCGATGGCCCCCGCCCAGCAGCGACACCTGGGCCAGACGAGCGACGCTCGTGACCGCTCCCGCCAGTGACGCCACAACGCTCGAGAGCAGCGTATCCCGGCCGCGAATGTGGGCGATCTCGTGGGCGAGGACGCCCGCGAGCTCTTCCGCGGTAAGGGCGCTGACGATCCCCGCGGTCATCGCGATCGCAGCGTGGGCCGGATCGCGCCCGGTCGCGAAGGCGTTCGGCGTGGCCGACTCGATCACGTACAGCCGCGGCATCGGGATGCCCGCGGCACGTGCCAGGTCCTCGACGATACGGTAGAGATCGGGGGCATCCGACGCGGTGATCTCACTCGCCCCGGCCATTCCAAGGACCAGCCGGTCCGAGAACCAGTACGCACCCGTGTTGAGGATCACCACCAGGACCAGGGCGACGATCATCCCGCTGATACCGCCGATCAGACTTCCTGCCAGAAGCAGGATCATCGTGAGCAGCGTCAGCAGCGCGACGAATCTCAGCGTGCTGCTCATCAGACGCCTCTCGCGGCTTCCCCGCGTGGCACGACCATCGCGGGTGATTGTCGCGTGCTTTCGCGCCGTCGCGAGGCATCAGGGAGAAGCACGCTGCATCCCCCATCTGCCGCCGCGTACCCGAAGCCCGCGTGAGTCCATGATGCCAGGCAATCATGAAGCAGAGGTGAACTTCAGGTGGCAATCTGATGACGAGCACGCATCGTCGGCAGCACGATGCTGAAGATCGAGCCCTTCCCCGGCTCGCTGCGTACACGCACCTGGCCACCGTGGGCCTCGGCAATCTGCTTGACGATCGCCAGTCCAAGCCCACTGCTTCCCTCGGCACGGGAGCGCGCTCGGTCCACCCGATAGAAGCGCTCGAAGATACGCGGCAGGTGCTCCGGGGGGATGCCGATTCCGGTATCCGCGACCACGATCTCCGCGACCGAGCCGTGGTCGTGCACGGCCAGGGTGATCTTGCCACCGGGTGGCGTATAGCGCAGCGCATTCTCGACGAGATTCCAGATGAGCTGGTCCAGGCGTCCCGCGTCCCCGAGGACAGCCACCGCGTCCTGGCGCTCGAGAATCACCTCGTGCTGGTCGCCGTCGACGGCACGCGCGCGCTGCCACGCACCGCGCACGACCTGGTCGAGGAAGACTTCCTCGCGCGCCACCGTCTCCTGAGCATCGGCCTCCGCCAGGAACAGAAGGTCAGAGACCAGGCGGGTCATCCGTGCGACCTCGGAGACGGCCTCGCGAACGCATTCTGCCCTTTCGTCCTCGGGGAGATCCATGACCAGCAGATCGAGGTTGCCCCGAATGACCGTTAGCGGGCCGCGCAGCTCGTGCGAGGCGTCCGCCAGGAACTCCCGCTGCCGGCGGAGTGTCATCTCGATGCGGGAGAGCATATCGTTGAAGGTCGCGATCAGGTCTCCGAGCTCATCGTGAGCAGCCGGGGAGGGAATGCGCTGGTCGAACTGCCCCGTCAGCGTGATGTGACGTGCGCCGCGCGTCACGGCAGCGACCGGACCAAGTGCTCGGCCGGTGAGCCACCAGCCGGCACCCAGGGCGAGCAAGGTGATACCGGCGCTGGCGAGCAGGAGAATCTGCTCGATCTGACGAAACGTCACGTCGAGTGGATGAAGTGACTCGCCCAGGAGTGCCACCCCGATGACCTCGCCAGCGCTGACGATCGGCACGGCGAGCACACGCACGCGAAAGTCGCTGACGCGAATCGAGGTGACGTCAGGCTGACCACCGAGGGCGCTGGTCATCGACGACTGAGCCTGGGCGAATACCGCGGGCGGTAGGTTTGGCGACGACGCGAGGATCGCGCCATCGCGGTCACGGATCTGAACGAAGATTCCGGGCTCGGCGAACTCGTCCTGCGGCGCCAGGCTGGAGAGGGCCGCCTTCACGCTGACAGGGTCGAGCTGTCCCGCGGGACCGGGATCGAGCTCGCGCGTGATCCGCGAGGCACGCAGCCACAGTGCCTCGTCCACGCTGCGCCGGAGATTGTTCTCCAGAACGATCAGCGTCGACACGCCAACGACGGCGACGGTGACGATCACCAGCGTGACGTACCCGATGGTCAGGCGCAGGCGAATCGGGACGCTTTCGAGAGAGGGAAGCCGCATCGATCAAGGCTCTCGCAAGCTGTAGCCTACTCCACGGATCGTGTGAATCAGTCGCGCCTCTCCCCCGGCCTCCAGCTTATCGCGCAGACGCATCACGTGGACGTCGATCAGATTCGACCCTCCGAGAAAATCGGAGCCCCAGACGCGCTCGAAAATGACCTCGCGCGATAGCACCTGGCGCGGGTTGCGAAGGAAGAGCTCGAGCAGCTCGAACTCCTTCGCCGTCAGGTCGATTCGGCGGCCACCACGCTCGACCTCGCGCGTCGCCGGATCGAGAGTCAGATCGGCGAGCCGAAGCCGCGCATCATCGCTCGGGCTGACGCGACGCAGAAGCGCGCGGATACGTGCCAGCAGCTCGTCAAAGGCGAATGGCTTGACCAGGTAGTCATCAGCTCCAGCGTCCAGGCCCGCCACCCGGTCGGGGACCCGCCCCTTCGCCGTGAGCATGAGAATCGGTAGCTCGCGGTCACCCGCGCGCAGACGACGACACACGTCGAGTCCGTCGAGCCCCGGGAGCATGATGTCGAGGATGACCAGGTCCGGCGGGCGCTCCCGGGCCAGCTCCAGAGCGTGCTCTCCGGACTCGGCGAGATCGACGGCGTAGCCGGCGAATGAGAGCCCTCGCCTCATGAGATTCAGGATCTGACGGTCATCGTCGACGACAAGGATTCGGGGGGGACGCACGGCGAAGATTCCTGGCGACGAGTCGATTCAATCCAGCTTGACGTCGCGGCGCACGAGCACAGCAGAGACAGTTGCATCGTCGAGGCCGCGCCTTCCCGGCACCACCTCGGCAATGATGGCGCAGGTATGCGTCGGCCCGGAGATGCCGGGATAGAACGCGACGCGTGCCGGGGCGCCCGGGCGCGGCCGGGGGAGCCTCGTGTACTCGCCGAAGGCGGACACCAGTGCCTGAATCGAGAGGGCGTTGGGATCGGAAGGAGTCAGCTCGACGTAGGCAGGCTCGTCGGTCCCGGCCTGACGCACCACCGTCGCCCCGGCGACCTCCGGGCTCCGCGGGGCGACCACCAGCGGCGATACCTCTCCACGGTCCTCCGCGATCGTGCCCAGAGAATTTGCGACCTCGCGCGCGGAAACGGCGCTACGCGAAAGCTCCTCGCACAACGCGCGGAGCACCTCGATCACTTCTTACCTCCCGCGGTGTACTGACTCGTGATCTGTCCGCCGACACGCCAGGCGTCCGCCTCCTCCGGGAGATCGCGATACTGCCGGTAGAGAGCCTCGTACTCGGCCTGGATCTTCTTCAGCTTCGCCTCGTTTTCCTTCGTAGGATTCTTCTTCGCCGCTTCCTCGGCCTTGTGAAGCTCTTCGCCCTTCTTGTCCAGGCCGGTGAGCACATTCTCGCGGTGAGTCGAGCCGCTTCCGTAGACACTTTCGTAAAAGCCTTTTGCCTGCAGCGCCTCCATCGACCCGTGCTTGAGTGGCTTGGCGACCGCGGCGCTGGCGATGTTATTGGGGATGCCGAGCTCGGTCGCGATGTCCTGCGCCGACTTCCCCTGGCCGGCGCGAAGCTGGGCCATCATGAACCACTGCTGGCAGTGGCGAGACTCGTGGTAGACGGTGTCGGCCATGTCGGCCGCCTCGGCATCGGTGACCGTTGGCTGGGAGAATGGCTTCTTGCCGAGGCTCAAAGTCCACGTCGCGAAGTCGAACTGCCCCGAGTCGTCGCCGAGATCCGCCAGAGCGTAGTTAGCGGCCGGAACACCCGAGGCCGTCAGCTGCTTGTTCACCGCGGCCGCGAGCGCCTTGGCCCGCTCGTCGGCGGTCTTCAGCTTTGCCCAGTCGGTCTGGACCTGCTTCGCTTCCTTGACGTACTCGCCTTCTTTCTTCGACTCGGCCAGGCCAACCGGGAACAGAGCGGGCAAGGTTCGAGGTCCGGCGATGCCGTCCACGGCGAGGGGGTCGTTGGCCTGCTGATAGCGTGCCACGGCCTGGATGGTCTGCGGTCCGATGAGCCCGTCCTGATCGGCTCCGACCGCAGCCTGAATCTGCTTGATGATGTCGGGGGTATAATCGCGACGGTGGTTGGCGTACCAGACGCGCGCTCGCTCAACCTGAGCGGGCGTCAGCGGGCCGTCCTTATTGTCGCCCTTCTTTTCGTCCTTCTTCTCGGCCTCCAGCGTCGCCGTGCCGCCCTGGCGCGCGATGATCGGCGTGCCGCGCGTGTCCGCCGAGATCTGCAGCTGCTCAGCGTCGGCGCCGTCTACGAGCCCCGGCAGCCCTCCCTCGACGCCTGGCCCGGCCGCGCCCGCTTGCAGGTCTCGCTCCTGGACGACGGTCTGCGCGCGGGCAACCACGCGCTGCACGTACGCATTGCCGCGTTCGCGCTGCAGGCGCATCAGCACCTGCGCGCGGGCCGTCGGCGGCGCGTGACCCAGGGCGGCAAGGAGATGCGCCGATTCTGCCTCGTTCGCTTGCAGCAGCGCGTCGCTCGCCGGGTGCAGCACCGGCACGTCGGATGCGGCTGGGAGTGGCGCCGGTCGCTGTCCTGGTTTGTCGCGGTGTGCTCGGGTACGGACTCCCCGGCTCGGCATTACCCACCTCCTGACGTGCCCCTGGTGAGGCCGTCGCACTTCCCTCCACGCGAAGCCTCGCGACGTCTTGACGCACGTGGCCACACCATCGTACACGAATTCTCCGGCAAAGGGAACCACGGAAAAAATCCATTCGTCTGACTCTAATGTCCTGAGCCATACCGAAATCATCCAGGTCCTCGCCGCGTGGGAACCCCGGGCCACACTGGCGCGTTACACATGTGCACCCATGCATTGACTGGCATCCATCGACCGTCCATAGTACTGGGTACCGACGCTACTCGTGACGACACGGAACGACAGCAGGCCGGTCTGACGTGGGCATCGCCGCGCGATGGCGCATGCTTTCTCCCGGCCGGTGGAAACAAGAGGAAGGTTGACGAGGTGATCACGTGAGCTCTCGCATCGCGCGCCGTTCCTTGATGCACGCATCTATCGCCGGCCTGACAGCACTCTCCCTTTCCGGCTGCATTCCCACGCTTGGCGCGCGGAAGCGGCCCGTGGTGAATATCGGCGTGATCACCTTCCCGCAGGGCTTCAATCCCAGCTCGCTTCCGCTCTACAAGGCTGCCCTGGCCGTCACCAAGGCTCACGCCGACGACTACGACATCAACGTGAATACGATCACCGTCGCGCCGCCCACCCCGGCCGCGGTGGCGGCGAAGCCTCCAGCGTCGTCGAAAGCTTCCCGGATCAGCGAGCCACCCCAGGTCGCCGCGCTGGAGCAGGCGCTCGATCAGGATCCCCCACCCGACGTCGTTCTTTTCGACTCGAGCTTCGAGTTCGGCTACGCCCTTCAGAAGAACCTTCTCCAGCCCATCGACAGCTTCGTCCGAAGCGACAGCACGTTCAAGCAGAGCGATTACTTCCCCGGTGCTCTGAAAGTTTCCAGTGACCAGGGACAGCTTTTCGGCATCCCGCTCTCGGTCCAGCCCACGGTCCTCCAGTACGACAAGCGTCTCTTCGACGCGGCCCATCTCGACCCGCCCAGCTCGTCCTGGACCTGGACGACGTTCCTCAACGCGGCGAAGGTGCTAACCCGCGCCGAGGGCGACGGCGGCGGCCAGTACGCGCTCAACCTGCTCAACGGGCCCAGCATCCTTCCCATCTTCATCTGGCAGAACGGGGGTGATCTGATCAGTCCGGACGGACGGCGGTCGCTTCTCGCCGAGCCGTCCGCGCTCGAGGCAATCAAGTTCATGTACGATCTCTGCCAGACGTACAAGGTCGTCGCCTTGCCTCCCCGGGTACCGCCTGGCTCGAACGGGAAGGAGGGATACACGGCGGTGGGCCGCGCCTTTGCCGTCAGCCCGGGCGAATATCCGCCGCTGGTTGGACCAGCCGGCCTGCGCGTAGCGATGAACATCGCGTCCTTCGGCGGACCGTTTGGTTACACCCCCTTCGGACCGGGTGGCGCGGATCGCCCGATTCGACTGGCCGAGCTCCCCCGCGGAAAGGAGCAGGCCACGATGCTCGACCTGAACGGAATCCTCGCCCTGACCCAGAAGGCGAGCGATCCCAAGGCGGCTTTCCAGGTCATGGCGCTCCTTGCCCGCGAGATGCACAAACAGATGAACATTCCCGCCTACCGCCCGGCCGCCCAGAATCTGTCGAAGACCAATCCACAGATCCCCGAGGACGACGCTCGGGTGCTCATCGCCTCGCTGGAGTACGCGCGGGCCCTGCCGGTCATGGCCCAGCCAATCCTCGGTCCGCTTCTGTTCCAGAATGTCATCGAGCCGATTCAGCAGGGCGAGAAATCGCCCGAGGAGATCGCGCGCGATGCCTCCCAGAAGCTCGACGAGGCGTTGAACGAGTAGGAGGTCGCGATGGGACGTCGAGACGGCGAGCCGTTATCGCCCGCTCGCGGCGATGCCGGGCGACTCCCCGGCACGTCGCGCGATGGCGTGTCGGCGGGTACCCCTCTCCGGCGCGCCCTGCCCCTGATGGCCATTCCGGCCCTTCTCCTGCTGCTCGTCGCGTGCGCGAAAGTCACCCCGGGCAGCCCGACGCCCCGCCCGACCCTCCGGGTCACGCCCCTCCCGCGCGAGACGGCCGTCGTGCACCGTGGAGCGATCAGCCAGACCGTCCGGATCATCG
>CADDYW010000100.1 GCA_902810745.1 Chloroflexota bacterium
CCCCCGCACGGGTGCGGTCTCCACGGCGCGAGGGCCGTCCCCGCTTGAGCCTGTTCTCAATTTAACGTTCCCTAGCCCGCCGCCAGCTCCGCATCAACCAAGGGCAGACATGCTAGCGTCGCCAGCGTGTCCGCAATCGGCGCGATTGCGTTGCCCGTTCCCGCCCGTCCAGCGGAGGGACTAGCGAGTATCTGGATTTTAGTCCGCTGCGGTTCGCTAATCAATCCCGCGGTGGTTCCTTCTGATACGCGTTCCGGAAGAACAGTGATGCATTGTCACCCCGAGCGTCAGCGAGGGGTCTTTGGAATTGGCCGCGCCGGGTCAGAGATTCCTCGCTGCGGCTCGGAATGACCCAGGTGGCGGACCGATGACCCTTCATCCGGAATCCGTATGATTCCACCGGTGTGGCAATCTTACCAGCCGATGGGCGACATGAGCATTCACTTCGGTGTGAGCCCAAGCGGCGCGCGTGACCCATGTTCGCGTCACGCACTCGGCATTCTTCTTGCCCTAACTGCAAAGACCTTATTGTCTCCGAGGTTGGGGCAGTGGATGCGCGATGGCAAGCCGCTCGAAACGTCCTGGTCGTACGCCTGGACAACCTCGGGGACGTTCTGCTCGCGACGCCCGCGATCCACGCTCTGCGCCGCGCGCTGCCGAGCGCTCGGATCACGCTTCTCGCCAGTCCAGCCGGCGCCCAGGTCGCGGGTCTGAATCCCGATCTCGACGACGTCATCGTCTATCGCGCGCCGTGGATGGATCCAGATCGCATCCTGCCGCGCGATCCCGCGCGCGAGGCGTCGGTGGTGGCGCTCTTGCGACGCCGTGGCTTCGACGCGGCGATCATCTTCACCTCGTACCACGAAAGCTCGCTCCCGGCCGCGTACCTCTGCTACCTGGCGGGCGTTTCGCTTTGCCACGCGGCTTCGATCGACGGACCGGGTAGCCTCCTGACCAGCCGGCACCGGCATCCCGATCGCCCGATGCACGAGGTCGAGCGGGGACTCGATCTGGTGGGAGGCCTGGGCATCGAGCCATCGGGAACCGACCTGGTGCTTCACCCGCGCGCCGAGGACTGCCAGGCAATGCGCGAGCTTGTTCGAGCGCTGCGATCTGACGGCCGTCCCGTCGTCGCGATCCATCCCGGCTGCACCTGCGCGTCGCGAGCCTACCCGCCGGAGCTGTTCGCCGAGGTGGCTGATGCCGTCCAGGAGAAGCTCGGCGCGCAGATCGTCTGGACCGGTTCGCCTGACGAGCAGGAGCTAGTTCGTCAGATTCAGGCACGAATGAAGCGACACGGACTGAGCCTGGCGGGCCAGACGACGCTTTCGCAGCTCGCGGCTCTGCTCGCCGAGTGCGACGTCGCGATCAGCAGCAACACCGGCCCGATGCACGTCGCCGCCGCGATGAAGACGCCAGTCGTCACGCTCTTCGCGCTGACGAACCCTCCGCACGAGTGGCACCCCTGGGGAGTCCCGTACCGACTGCTCAATCATCCGGTCGACTGCGCCATCTGCTACCAGCGTGTCTGTCCGTTCAATCAGGAGTGCCTGCGTCGCGTTCCGATCGATACGATCGTCGAGGCAGTTGCCGAGCTTGTCGACGAGCGTCGGCGCGTCGAGGAGGGACGATGACGCCGCGACGGATTCTTTTCGTCGAGCTACTGGGGGGGATCGGCGATCTGATCTTCGCGCTTCCCGCGATCGACGCGCTCAAGCGTTCGCATCGCCTGGCTGCCATCGATGTCCTCACGTTCGCTCCGGGTGGCGAGCTCTTAGTTGGCGATCCCCGCGTCCGTCAGGTGTTCTTCGCGCGACGGGTCAAGGGAGAGGGCTCAGAGAAGGCGGTCCGCGACGACCTTCGGGCGATCCTGGACACGTGTCCCTATGACCTGGTGATCAGCGACGCGCGTCACAGCGGTATTCCCGACGTCATCGACGCTTCCAGGGCCGAGCGGAAGGTATCGCAGCTCTGGAGTGGCGCGGGGCGAGACGAGCCGATTGCCGGGTTGTTCCTCCGTCGACTTCGCGAGGAGGAGCTCATCGACGCTGCGTCCCTCGATTCACGCGCCCGTGTGTTCATCTCCGACGACGAGCGACGGGCGGCGGCCGCGACCTGGGCATCGCTCGGGCTGGTGGTCGAGCGCACCGTCATCCTGAACCCGCACTCCGGCGTGGCCGTAAAACGGTGGCCGGCCGAGTCCTTCGTCGCGCTGGGCCAAGCACTCGCCGCCGACGGGTGGGGTATCGCGGTGCTCGGCGGTGACGATCCCGCCCTTGCCTGGAAGATTTCCCAGCTCATCCCCGACGCGCGATTCCTTCCGAGGATGCCGCTGCGTCTCACCGCGGCGTGTCTTGAACGAACCTGTCTGGTTGTTTCGGCAGACACCGGCATCGCGCATCTGGCGAGCGCAGTGGGGTCGCCGGTTCTGGCGATCTTCGGGCCGACCTGGTCGGGACGGTATGGCGTTGCGCCGCCCTCGATCAATCTGCAAACGCCATTCGACTGCCCCGAGCGCAATCCGATGAACTTCACCACCCAGCGCTGCTGGTACAGCGGTGAGTGCATCTTTCCAGGAAAAGCGAACTGCTGCGAGGACGTTTCCCCGGCCACCGCAGTGGAGGCGGCGCATCGGTTGCTGCGTCGAGACCTTCAGTCTCACTCGGCCGGGGATCGAACGTTGTCTCGCGAGCCTCTGCCCTTTGACCCTGGCGGATCCAGTGATGCGAGTACGTCGCGCTTATCCAGCCTCATCGGCGGGGATGAAGGGGGTGAGGTGAGTGCTTGACGAGCGCTGGTCGAAAATTCGTCGCCTCCTCGTTGCCCGCTTAGATAACGCGGGCGACGTGCTGATGTGCCAGCCCGCATTGCGCGCTATCCGCCACGCGCTCCCCGATTGTCAGATCACGCTGTGGGCCAGTCCCGGCGGTGCGACAATGTCGTGCTTGCTTCCAGAGATCGATGGGACGCTGGTCACGCGGGCCCTCTGGCAGGACCTGGGACACCTGGAGTTCGATCCCCAGCGGGAACGAGATCTGATTCAGACGCTGGCGGATGGTGCGTACGACGCGGCGATTATCTTCACCAGCTTCTCGCAGTCGCCGTATCCGCCCGCGTATGCCTGCTACCTGGCAGGGATCCCCTTCCGCGCCGGACAGTCGCGAGAGTTCGGCGGGGCAGTCCTCACCGACGCCGTCAGCCCGCTACCGGACGAATGTCACCAGGTCGATCGAAACCTGCACCTGGTGCAAGCGCTTGGCTTCGAGGAAACCGCGAGAGACCCGCGGGTCCAGATCCCGGATGCTGCGCGTGACCAGCTGGGCCTCAAGCTCCGAATGAAAGGGATTGGTCTTGGACGACCCTTCGTGCTGATGCATCCAGGTGCGAGCTGTCCTGCGCGCCGCTACCCGCTGGAGCGTTTTGCCGCGGCTGCACAGCTCCTTTTCACGGTGCTGCACTGGCCGATCGTGTTTTCAGGATCGGAAAAGGAGCGCGCGTACGAGGACGAATTACTCGCAACGGCAGGTCCGGGCGTGATCTCGCTGATCGGACAGACACGAATGGACGAGTTTGCTGCGCTCGTCGCGCGTGCGACCGTCGTCGTCACGAATAATACGCTGACCATGCACCTGGCCGATGCCCTGCGGACGCCGCAGGTGGTACTGTTCTCCGGTACGGAACGCGAGCAGCAGTGGCGTCCCCGCGGTGGGACGGCAGTGCTGCTGCGTCGCCCGACACCGTGCCACCCCTGCTACCGATTCGAGTGCCCGTACGATCTCGCGTGCCTGGACATCCCGCCGAACGAGGTGGTGACGAGCGTACTCCAGCTCGTCGCGGAGGTGCCGCAATGATGTCGCTGGAGGAACGGCTCGCGGTGCAGCGTCTTGCGATCGTGCGTGCGCTCCACCTGGGCGATCTGCTTCTCAGCGTGCCAGCGTTCCGGGCCTTGCGCCGTGGATTTCCGGCCGCCGAGATAACGTTGATCGGCCTGCCGTGGGCGAAAGAGTTTGTCCGACGCTTTCATCGGTACCTTGACCGGTGGCGGGAGTTCCCGGGGTATCCGGGATTGCTCGAGGTAGACGTCGATCCCGAGCGTACCGAGTCCTTCCTGCGGGAAGAGCGCGCCTACGGCTACGACCTTGTCATCCAGATGCACGGCGACGGACGGGCGAGTAATCCCTTTGCCCTGGCCCTCGGCGGCCGACGCACGGTTGGATACGTTTCTGCCGAGCCAGACGATCGTTTGTGGCGGAGTGCCCCGTACCCGGATAGCCAGCACGAGATCGAACGCGACCTCGGCCTCGTGCGCCTGCTCGGGCTGGCTGCCGACGATGTCCGGCTCGAGTTTCCGCCCTTGCCGGAAGACCTCGTGGCCGCGCGTCAGATTTTACCCTCCAGCCTAGACAATGCGCGGCCTCTCGTCGGCCTGCACGTCGGCGCTCGCCCGCCCGCTCGACGCTGGATGCCGGAGCGATTCGCGGTGGTCGGCGACACGCTTGCGCGAGAGCACGCTGCGCAGATCGTGGTGACGGCGGGGCCGGGAGAAGAAGAGCTGGCCCAGCGTGTTGTCGACGCGATGCGTTATCCAGCCTTGAATCTCGCGGGGAAGACGACGGTCGGTAGCCTCGCGGCGTTGATTCGCCGCTGCGACGTGTTCATCTCGAATGATACCGGTCCGGCCCACCTGGCCGTCGCGGTTGATACGCCCAGCGTGACAATCTTCGGGCCAGCCGACCGTCGCCGCTGGGCTCCCCTGGATCAACGGCGGCATCCAATCGCCTTTCAGCCGGTCGAGTGCAGCCCGTGCCCGCACTGGGAATGCCCCATCGATCACCGCTGCCTGCGACGGATCGAGCCGGAACAGGTGATCGCGCTGGCCACACGACTGATCCGCGAGGAGCGCCGATGCACCGCCTGAAGATTCTGACGTGGCACGTCCACGGAAGCTATCTCTACTATCTGGTCCAGGCACCGCACGATTTCTTCCTTCCGGTCCGTCCAGGACGGCCCGAGGGCTATGGTGGGAGGTCCGGCCACTTTCCGTGGCCCGACAATGTTCACGACGTGCCGGCCGACCGGGTACGCGAGCTTGACGTGGATCTAGTGCTGTTCCAGTCGACCAGAAACTTCTTCGTCGATCAGTTCGAGATTCTGACACCCGCGCAGCGCGAGCTCCCTCGCGTCTACCTCGAGCACAACACGCCGCGGGTTCACCCGACCGACACGCGCCACCCGGTGGATGACCCGCGAGTGCTGCTCGTGCACTGCAGCTACTTCAACGCCCTGATGTGGGATAGCGGGCGAAGCCCGGTCATGATCGTGCCGCACGGCGTAATCGTTCCGGATGATCTGACCTGGACCGGCGAGCTGGAGCGGGGAATCACCGTCGTGAACGACATTCAGCGCCGCGGGCGGCTGGCGGGCGTCGACGTATTCCTGGCGACGCGGGAGCGCATTCCGCTCGATCTCGCGGGGATGGGCTCGGAGAGGCTGGGAGGTCTGGGCGACCTACCCCACCGCGAGCTTCACCGGATCGAGACTAGCTATCGCTTCTTCTTTAATCCGATTCGCTACACGAGCATGCCCCTCGCGGTGATCGAGGCGATGGCGCTGGGACTGCCGATCGTGGCCCTGGCAACTACCGAGCTCCCACGCGCCGTGCCACACGGCGAGGCCGGGTTCGTCACGAACAGCCTGGACGAGCTCGCGGATGGAATGCGCCGCCTGCTGGCCGATCGAGAGACTGCCGCCCGCCTGGGGCGCCGCGCACGCGAGATCGCACGCGAGATGTTTGGAATCGAGCGCTTCGTCCGCGACTGGGACGCGGTCTATCGGCGCGCGCTCGGCGAGGAGTGAGCATGCCCCGGATTGCCATGATCAGCGAGCACGCCAGCCCGGTCGCCACGCTCGGCGGAACCGACGCGGGCGGGCAGAACGTGTACGTCGATCAGGTCAGTCGTGGCGTCGCGCGTCTCGGCTACGACGTCGATATCTACACCCGCGCGGACAATCCGGAGGAGCCGACGGTTCGACAGTGGTCGGACCGTGTTCGGGTCATCTCGGTCGTCGCCGGGCCGTTGGCCCCGATACCCAAGGATGCGATCTGGCCACATATCGCGGAGTTTCTCGCGTCAGTCGAGAGGCTTGCGGCGACCGAAGGACCGTACGATCTCATTCACGCCAACTTCTGGATGAGTGGCTGGGTTGGCGCTCGCCTCCGGCAGCGCTGGTGTGTGCCCCTGGTTCAGATCTTCCACGCGCTGGGCGCGGTGAAGCGCCAGCATCAGGGCGACGCCGATACCAGCCCGGTCGAGCGGCTGGAGGTCGAGCGCGCGGTACTGGCATCCGCCGACCGCATCATTGCGCAATGCCCTGACGAGCGAGACGAGCTCGTGACGACCTACGGAGCCGATGCCAGGCGTGTCCGCGTCATTCCTTCCGGAGTAGACGTCGCGCGCTTCTTCCCGATCGATCAGGCAGTAGCCCGACACGAGCTTGGGCTGCCTTTGGACCGTCGGCTGCTGGTGTACGTCGGCCGGGTCCTGCCGCGAAAAGACATCGAGAACGTCATCCGAGCGCTAGCGTTGCTGCGCCCGCGGCACCTGCCACCGTTTGGTCTCCTGATCGTCGGCGGGGAGACGGATAATGCCCAGCTTGATCAGGAACCGGAAATGCGGCGATTGATCGAGATCGCCGATCGTCTTGGCGTTCGGGACCTCGTGATGTTCGTCGGCCGTCGCCCATCTGATCGCCTTCGGTGGTACTACAGCGCCGCGGACGTGTTTGTCAGCACGCCGTGGTACGAGCCATACGGACTGACACCGCTCGAGGCGATGGCGTGCGGCACTCCGGCGGTCTGCTCGTCCGTGGGGGGCATCACCTACACCGTTGCCGATGGCGTGAGCGGCTTCCTCGTCCCGCCGCGTGATCCGCCGCGACTGGCCGAACGGCTGGAGCTTCTGCTGACCGACGATCCGCTTCGCCAGCGGCTGGCACGAAATGCGCGAAGGCGAGTCGAAGATCTCTTTACCTGGACCACGGTGTCCGAGCGAACCGCCGAGGTCTATCGCGAGCTGCTGTGAGGGGTGGGCGTATGCAGACGCCGAATCAAGCCAAAACACTCGACGTACTGATCCCGACCTACCGGCGGCCGACGGCTCTCGTGACGACGCTGGCTTCGCTGTTTGGGCAGACTTTCCGCGATTTCGACCTGGTCATCGCCGATCAGACCGAGCCAGAGTACGCGGTCGATCGTGGCGAGTTGCTGACCCTCAGGCGAGCGTTCGAGCTTCGCGGGCAACGTGTCCAGTACATTCGTCGCCCCCATCGACGCGGCATGGCGGAACAACGGCAGTTTCTGCTTTCGCAGGCACGAGCGCCCTTCATCCTCTACCTCGATGACGATCTACTTTTAGAGCCCGAGGTCGTCGAGCGCATGCTGGCCGTGCTACGCGGCGAGCGATGTGGCTTCGTCGGTATGGCGCCGATTGGACTGAGCCACGTCGACGACGTTCGACCGCACGAGCAGCAGATCGAGATCTGGGACGGTCCGGTGCAGCCAGAAGAGTACGTCTTCGAGACCGTGCCGTGGCAGCGCTACAAGCTACACAACGCCGCGAATCCGTTGCATCTTGGCCAGATGTACGCGCGGGACCGCGTGGTTCGCTACAAGATAGCCTGGGTCGGCGCCTGTGTGATGTTCGATCGCCAGAAGCTGGTCGACGTCGGCGGCTACAGCTGGTGGCCGGAGCTTCCTCCCGAGCACTGCGGAGAAGACGTGCTGGCTGAGCTCCTGGTGATGCGCCGCTACGGCGGATGTGGCGTCCTACCGAGCGGGGTCTATCACCTCGAGCTGCCGACCAACGTTCCGAATCGCCGCCACAATACCGACGATCTGATCCGGAAGTACCTGGGCTCACTTCGAATATCAGGAGGGTCAAGCGGTGGATAGATCTCTGGTTGGTCGTTTTGCCGTGATCACCGGTGCCGGTGGTGGTCTCGGGGAGGCAACTGCCCGTGCACTTGCGGGCGCCGGATGTGGTGTCGCTCTCTGGGATATTCGGGGTGCCGAGATCCAACGTGTAGCCGAATCGCTTTCGTTGCTCGCCGGCCCGGTACGCGCCGACATGGTCGACGTCTCTCGCCAGGAAGACGTGGAAAGAGCTGTCGAACGGGCTCTGGAGGAGTTTGGCCGCGTTGACTACCTGATCAACGTCGCGGGGATCGATTACACGCTACCGATTACCGCCCTGACGGTCGAACAGTGGGACCGTATCATCGGCGTCAATCTGCGGGGACCGTTCTTGACGACGCGCGCGATCTTTCCGGTGATGCAGCAGCAGAACGGCGGCCACATCATCAACGTCGCCTCGACCGCGGCGGTTCGAGCCTGGCCAAACGCGAGCGCCTACTGCGCGTCGAAGTGGGGCCTCATCGGCTTCACCCGCGCGGTTGGTACCGAAGGGCGTCCGTACAATATCCGCGCTACCGTGGTCATCCCAGGCGGCATGCGCACTGGCTTCTTCGATCGGCCTGACCTCCCGATCAAGCCAGATCCCTCGAATCTGAACGACCCGGCGAACGTGGCACGCGCGATCGTCTTCGTGCTGTCTCAGCCGCCGGAGTCGGTGATTCAGGAGATCTGTCTGACGCCGCTGACGGAGACATCGTGGCCGTGAGGAGGCCCCGATGCTGATCGTTCGCGCTCCCACCCGCGTCAGTCTCGGAGGTGGGGGAACGGACCTCGAAGCGTACTACGCGACACACGGCGGTCTCGTGGTCAGCGCCGCGATCAATCGCTATTGCTATGTTGTGGTCCAGCCAGAGGACAATGATCGCATCAACATTATCGCCTCGAACTATCACAACCTTGCGCTCGAGCCGTCGGTCAACTCGCTCGCCTGGAATGGCAGTCTCGCCCTCCCTCGGGCGGCGGTACGTCACTTTCGCCTCCGGCGTGGCGTTCGGATCAACTTCGGCTCGGAAGTCCCTCCAGGAACTGGTCTTGGCTCATCGAGTAGCCTCGCCGTGGCGCTTGTCCAGGCGCTCAGCACGCTCCTCGGAGAGTCGCTGAGCCGCGCCGAGATAGCGGAGATCGCGTCGGATCTGGAGATCAATCGCCTCGGAATGCCGATTGGACGTCAGGATCAGTACGTCGCATCGTTCGGCGGCCTGAACGTGATCACGTTTAGTGCGAGCGGCATCGAGGTCACGCCTCTCGCGATCGATGCGGCGCATCGTCATCGGCTGGAACGAAATCTGATGCTGTTCTTTACCGGTAGCTCACGTCACTCGTCGGAGATCCTCCGCCACCAGCACCGGCGCACCGCCCACGCCGCACCCGACGTGATCGAGTCGCTCGACGCGATCAAGGCCCTCGCACTGGAGATGCGCTACGCCCTCGAGCGCGGCGAAATCGACGCGGTGGGGGAGCTACTGGACCTGGCCTGGCAGCGCAAGAAGACACTTGCACCGTCGATCAGCAACGCCTTCATCGACGAGTGCTATGCCCTGGCGCGGAGTCGTGGCGCGCTGGGAGGGAAGGTCACCGGCGCGGGCGGCGGAGGCTTCATGATGTTCTATTGCCCTCGCCGCTCGCAGCCGGCGGTTCGCTCCGCGCTCACCGCGCGTGGATTGATCCCGATGGACTTTCGATTCGAGCCGTCGGGGGTACAGGTGCTTCTGAACGCGTTGAAGCTGGACGTGGCCAGCCTCCGCTCCAGCGGTCTCGACGCCGCGCGAAGTCGTCGTGAGCGCCGCGCTCGACTGGATGGACATCAGAACGTCTCGGCCGGCCACCCGGTACTGGCATGAGCCTCGGGTTCCAACCTCGCTGGCCTCTACTGCCAGGCGAGAGATTGTCTGCAGTGAGTCGTCGGAAATCTGCGACGATCCGGCGCACCGAGCTTACGCGCGGGTTTGAGCCAGTCCGCACGGGCCGGCTATGCGATCCACCTGCACGTGAGGACGCTCATCCGACGGGGGTGACGGTCTGACGCCGATGAACGGGCGATCGGCTCAGCGTGACGACTCGTCGGCGTTACCGGCGACGGCCCCTTGAACCGTTGCCACAACTGCTCTGCTGAACTCCTCTGGCTTCGCGACGTTCGTCAGATGGGCCGCTCCCTCGATCACGAGGAGGCGCGAGCCGGGAATGTGCTCGTGGATCTCCATCGCCATCTCGGGCGTGGTCGAGCGATCTTCGGAGCCTACCAGGACCAGCGTCGGCGCCGTGATATTGACCAGGCGTTCCGTCAGGTCGGCTCCGGCGATTGCCCGGCAGGATGCGGCGTAGCCATCGGGGTGCGCCTCGAGCAAGATGGCTCGAATTCGATCAACCACGTCCGGTCGCTGGGCGCGAAACTCGGGGGTGAACCATCGCTCGATGGTCGGCTCGACGAGCGGCCCCATGCCACGTTCCTCGGCAACCCTCGCGCGTTCGGCGAGCTGCCGGCGCGCGTCCTGGTTGTACTCGCTCGCGGTGTCGGCAAGAACCAGCGACCCTACGCGCTCCGGCGACCGGAGTGCGAACTCCTGAGCGATCATTCCACCCATGGAGATCCCGACCAAGTGGCCACGGTCGATTCCGAGCGAGTCGAGCAAACCTCCGAGATCCTCGGCAAAATCTTCCAGTGTATACGGGCCGGGCGGGACGTCAGTCGAACCGTGACCACGGACGTCGTAGGCAATGATCTGGAAGGCCGAGGAGAGGTGCGTGATCTGCTCGGACCAGATGCGGTGATCGACGCCGAGAGCGTGAATGAGTATCACTGCTGGCCCGTGCCCAACGCGTCGATAGAACTGGGCGATTCCGTTGGCGATTGCCTTCATCCGATGTCCTCCTTGGTCCTGCCGTGTGAGGGGAGGATGATCTCCCCCCTAGCTCGTATCACGTGTCCAGAAGCACTGTCAATCACCTCCGCGCGATCCACTTTCCGAAGGTCCACGTCGATCTGGGAAGTCCACGCTCGGCGAAGGCAGCTACGAGCCTTTGATCGTGACGTCGACGATCAGGCCTTCTGGCGTCGTCGAAACCGCAAGGATCTCGAATTGCGTTCCGGCGATCCAACGGTTCAGCTCTTCGTTGATCGGTTGCTCGATCGCGGTGAAGTACTGACCTGGAATCGTGAGCGCACCGACGTCCACCTTGACGACCTGGACCGCGACACGATTGTTCCGGACCACTGGGTGCAGAGTAATCCGCGCGGGAACGGTAACGCGAGTGTTCCGCAGCGAAAGGGTTCCCGCGACGACGAGCTCGTTGCCAGAGGTGGTCCTGACGATCGGCCCCGACAGCGATACCGTGCTCTGGATCCGCTCGGCTTGTCGCTGTAGCTCGCGCGTTAGAAAGTCATTTCGGAAGAGGATGACCATGTCGGGCGGGCCAGCCCCCGTCTGGGATAATGGCGGAGGCTGGAGGAGAAAGACCTGGGCGGCGGCGAGAATGAGAATCCCAACGATTACGCCCGAGAGGAAAAGAAGGAAGCCCTTCACCCGGCATCCTCGTGCGCGCTGCGACCCGTTATACTGTAGTGCTGGCAATTCGTAGACCGCAGCAGCCCGTCGAAGGGATTGGATCCCGCGCGAGCCAGGGATTGTTTCTCCTGGTCCAGCCCCAGCTGGTCCGCGAACCGTCGTAAGAGGAGTTGTCGAGAGATGCAGATAGGCCGAACCGTGCGCGAATCACAGGTCGTCATGAGCCAGGTCATGCTCCCGGGCGACGCAAACCCCAGCGGGAACGTCCACGGCGGCGTGATCATGAAACTCGTGGACACCGCGGCAGGCGTGTGCGCAACGCGGCACGTCCGAGGACGCACGGTGACCGCGCGAATCGACAGCATGAGCTTCCTCCAGCCGGTTTTCGTCGGAGATCTGGTGACGCTGAAAGCGTCGGTCAACGACGTCGGACGAACATCCCTCGAGGTCGGGGTACGCGTCGAAGCAGAAAACCTGACGACAGGCGTGGTTCGACACGTCTCGTCGGCGCACCTCGTCTTCGTCGCGCTCGATGACGCGGGAAAGCCGCGGGAGGTGCCGCCGCTCATCGCCGAGTCCGATGACGAGAGACGACGGATGGCGGAGGCCAAGCTGCGCCGGGCAAACCGCCAGCGAGGAGATGACGCGATGGAAGCGATGCGAAACACCGAGGGATCACGCGCTGTCCTTGCCACCTGGCGTCGGCCAGGCACGCACCTTCTCGTTGTTGGCCACCGTGGCGCCGCTGGCATGGCACCCGAGAACACGATGCTCTCGTTCGAGCGAGCTGTTTCGCTTGGCGTGGATGCGATCGAGCTCGATGTCCACCTGTGTCGCGACGGCGTACCAGTCGTGATTCACGATCACAGTGTGGATCGGACGACCGACGGGCACGGGCTCGTAGCCGACCTGACTGTTGACCAGCTGAAACGCCTCAACGCTGCCGCGCGCTTTGAGGCGGACGTGGTTCACGCCGAGATTCCAACACTGGACGAGGTCCTCTCCTGGGCCCATCGCAAGACGCGGGTCGTCATCGAGCTGAAGGATACGCGTAACCCGGCTCTCGTGAAGAGCACCCTCGACCTCGTGCAGCGGCACGACATGCTTCGCGATGTGATGCTGATCTCGTTCGATCACTTTGCACTGCGAGAGGCGCGGCAGATCTGTCGCGACGTGTGCACCGGCGCCCTCTACGTCGGAAGGCCAGTCGATCCGGTCGGACTTGCCGCTGCCTGCGGGGCAGATGCACTCTGTCCGCACTGGGCGTCGATCTTGCGAGAGGACGTAGATCTGGCGCACCGTGCCGGCCTGGCCGTGTGCGTCTGGACCGTCAACCAGCCAGCAGAGATCGAAGCAGCTCTGAGTCTTGGTCTCGACAGCGTAACCAGCGACGTACCCGATCGTCTTCTCGCGAGACGGGAGCCGCGCCCCTGACTCGAACCGCTCACCCGCAGCTGCGGTCTCCCATCAGGTGACCGGTGCGTACGCTCGGTCACTCCTGATCGTCATCTAAGGACGCGGCGCGAGGCCACTGAGCTCTTCCGCGGCTCGGATGATCTGGCTTTCCAGGTAGCGCAGATGGGTCTCGTCCTCGTGATGGTTCGTCTCGAGCAGGCCGATGATTTCGCGGTTCTCCACGCATTGCTGAATCTGCATGAACACGCGTCCATCCATCGCCGTCTCGAAGATCAGTAGCAGAAGACCGCGGATAAATCGGTACGCCGACTCCTGGCTGGCAGCGAGAACGGCCTCGGCAAAGCGGCGACCACGATCGATCGAGCTCTGGACGCTTGACTCCGAGCCGAGCATCATGCGCAGCACCTGACGCAGATTTTCGATGTGCTGCTGATCTTCCGCGACGAACTTCTCCAGATGTCCGCGGAAATCTGCGTCGTTGGTCCGCGAAGCGAGATCCTGCTCGGCACGCAGGACTACTTGCTCGACGCCATACAGTTCTCCGACCTGCTCCACGACGAACTGCAGTCCACTTGTCGCGGTAGCTGGTGCCCGAGCCATGAATCGTCCTCCTGATGTGTTTCTTGCCTATGTTCAGCACGCAACGTGCCGTTGCCACGACCGTCCCCCCGGCCGGGCAGGCTGTTGCTTAACGTCCGAGCGAAATTCCTCGAACCTTCCTTCAAGCAGCGCTGTGCGGATTGACGAGACACGATCCAGACAGAACGTCAGGTTGTGCAAGGTGGCGAGACGATATCCGAGAAGCTCACGACATTTGAACAGGTGATGGAGATAGGCACGGGTGAACTGCCGACAGGCGAGGCAGCGGCACTCAGGATCGATCGGACGCTCGTCGGTCTGAAACTCCGCCGCGAGGATGCGCAGACGGCCCTCGCGATGAAGCAGCGCCCCGTGTCGCGCCAGACGCGTCGGGAGCACGGAGTCGAAGAGGTCGATGCCCCGCTCGATCGCCACCAGAAAACCGTCGGGATCGCCGACCCCCATGGCGTACCGCGGGCGGTTCTCCGGGAGCAGGTCCCCGATCCAATCGAGGATGCTGGCTGTATCCACCTTCGAATAGCCGATCGACTCGCCCCCGATTGCAATGCCCGGCAGATCGAGCGCGACGATGGTCTCGGCGCTCCATCGTCGGAGGTCGCGATAGTGCCCCCCCTGAATAATGCCAAACAGGGCCTGGGAGCGGCTCCCCTGCGCTTGCCGCTCGAGCCACCGATCGCGACAGCGGCGCGCCCAGTGATGCGTGCGTTCTGCCGCGCGGCGCGCATATTGCTCATCCACCTCGGCGGAGGTGCACTGATCGAGTGCCATGATAACGTCCGCCCCGAGCTGGATCTGAAGATCGGTCGCGGATTCGGGCGTGAACCGCCAGCGTCGGCCGTCTACGTGCGAGGCGAACGTGACGCCATCGTCGTCGATACGGACAAGCTGCCGCTCCGGAGCGCGCAGGGCCAGGCTCCAGACCTGGAACCCACCGGAGTCCGTCAGAATCGGACCGTCCCAGCGCATGAAGCCGTGCAGGCCACCGAACCGCTCGATGACTGCCGCCCCGGGGCGTTGAGCCAGATGATATGTATTTGCCAGGATCATCTGCGCGCCAGCGGTAGATAGCTCGGAAGGATCCAGACCTTTGACTGTTCCCTGGGTCCCCACTGGCATAAAGGCGGGCGTCTCGACGACCCCGTGCGGCGTAAAGAGTCGCCCAGCCCGGGCCCTGGTCCCGGGATCCCGTGCGATGATCTCAAACTCAAACATGGGGGGCTAGCTGCTTGATCACGAACGATATGCCGGACTGGGTAACGACGCCCGCGAGTGGCACCGGGTCGAGCCACGCTGCTCGCTCATCGTCGTCGATGGCAATCACTCCATCACAAAGAGCAATCGGAAGGATCACAGGCTTACTCCCATTATTCCATCCCGACCGTGAACGATTGATAAATACCAGCAGTCGATCCGGCCGAACGCGCAAGCTAGTGGTAGACTCGTAAATAAGACAACCTGGAGAGCATCGTCTTATGGCTTTACCCCGCGAGCAAGAACCAGACTTCATTCGCTGGCTCGTCGAGCCGCAAACGTTGCGGGCTGCCGGCGTCGAGCGCCGAGTCGAGTGGATCCTGCCCAATAACCTCTGGGAAGGTCCAGCCGCGGATCGCCTGCGCGAGCTGCTTGACTCCCCCACTCCTGGTCGGCGTGCTGCTCTCAGCCTGGCACTCGGCTACGAATTCGATCCACGGCGGCTCCGCTTCGAAGAGCTGGCGCGGCGCGTGATCGTTACCGAGCAGTTTCGTGCCGCGGGCGTCGAGCGGCTGATCCTGTCGCCTGTTCTCTACCAGAGCCGACCGCGCTGGGATGTCTACGCTCCGCGCCTGCGTGGCCTCGCAATCGTCAATCATCTGGCGTCGGAAAAGGACGTTCTCGGTCACCTGCGTCACAGCGGGCTGCGCTTTGTCATCTGGGCGCCCGATCCTGCGGAGCGTGGACAGCCAGACCAGTGGGTCGGATTGCGTTACGAGCCGCTCAATCCACCGGACCCGACCGCGCGTAACTGGTTCGACGAAACAGTCCGCCAGAGCGAGCAAGAAAGCCAGACACGTCGCACGCTGACACTCGAGCTAAAAGGCGGCGAGAAGGATGCCCCGATCGTTCAGGCAGTGGTAGACGAGTTTCGCGCCACCATCCGTGATGCGCTCGCCAGGCTGTGAGCTTACTCGACCTCGAGAATCATCTCGATCTCGACCGGGATACCGCCGGGCAGCCCGGCCATCCCAACCGCAGACCGGGCGTGCTGGCCACGCTCACCGAACAGTTCCACCAGTAGGTCCGAGCAGCCGTTGATCACCTGCGGCTGCTCGGTGAAGCCCGAGACACAATTGACCATGCCAAGAACCTTCACGACCTGCTTGACTCGACTCAGCTCGCCGAGCTCCGATTTCGCGGCCGACAGCAGATTCAGCGCGCAGCCTTGGGCTGCCTCGTACCCCTGCTGGGTGGTATACTCCTTGCCCAGCTGGCCGACCCAGGTCTTGTCACCCCAGTTTGGACCGCAGCCCGACAGATAGAGCATATTCCCACTGCGAACGGCCGGGATCAGCGGTCGGGTACCGCGTTCCACGTGCTTCAGCTCGATACCTTTCTGGCGAAGCTTTTCCTCGGGTGTCACGACTCCTCCACCGTGGTACGTTCTCGCAAAGCGTACTTCTCGGAATCAGTCTGGAACGATGCATCCGGTCGTGGCCGGGCCAGCACAGCATCAATCGCCCCAGCGGTTACTATTATAGCCGGCGAGACGGGAGCGTGCAGCAAACCCGCCGGGCGAGCGTACAGGTTGCGGCGCGTTGACAGGCCGCGGATGATCAGGTATACTCTAAACTGCTGTGGGTGCCACGCGGGTGTGGCGGAACTAGGTAGACGCGCCAGCTTGAGGGGCTGTTGGGAGCCAACTCCCGTGGAGGTTCGAGTCCTCTCACCCGCACCGTAGCGCACGCGGAAGTGGTGCAGTGGTAGCACATCTCCTTGCCAAGGAGAAGGTCGCGGGTTCGAATCCCGTCTTCCGCTCCGCGGCGACGTGGCCAAGAGGTTAAGGCGGGGGTCTGCAAAACCCCTATCGGCGGTTCGAATCCGCCCGTCGCCTCCTTTCC
>CADDYW010000101.1 GCA_902810745.1 Chloroflexota bacterium
TGCCCGCGACCAATAACGCCGCCGAGCGGGCCGTGCGCCCGACGGTCATCAGCCGCAAGATCAGCGGTGGCACGCGCTCGGACGCGGGGAGCCACACAAAGGCGGTGCTCGCCACCGTCTTTGGGACGTGGCTGGCGCGTGGCCAGAATCCTTATGCCGCCTGCCTGGCCGCCCTAACTTCGCAGAGAATCTGAACAGTTACCGTGCGACGGCTGGCGGTGCTCCCAATTGAGGGTTTCTTCCCCGGCCACCTGGCCTTTTCCCTCCGCCGAGGAAAGCGCCACGTGGATAAAGCCCTCGAATCCATTAACATGCTGCTCCCGCCACCACAACTGACCTGATCGCGCTGGCCGGCGTTGCCGAATGCCAAGGGGTCGGTTGACGTTGGAAGAAGGGAAGTCCGGCGCTGCCAGACTGCCCTCACTCTCCCTGTTCCGCAGGCAATCATCCTATCCGGGCAATCATTCTCCGAAGAGCAGTTGCCCCCGTGCGCCCAGTTTGCCCCCATATACCGCAGCCATTTCCTGCCAGCTGACGAAGAATTCTAGGAAGTTACAGTTGCCGATGGCTGGGTCGATCACCTGACGTCCGGGTACTGCGATGCGATCGGCGACCTGGCCGTCCGGACCCAGGATATCTACCGTCGGTGGTGCCCCTCCGGGCAGCAGACTCTCGTTCTCAGGAGTGCGCGACGCAGAGATGCCCCTCGGCATCAAAGGCCATGCCGGTGGTTCCAGGACTATCGCGCAGCTGGGTCCGGACGGTTGGCCAAGCAATCGTGTCATCGGGGCCAATGGGATAACGAACGATGCAGTGACGGTACGGATCCCGCTGGAGACACTGCGATCTCAGCAGCGTTGAGGGCAATTTTGCAGGGAAAAGCCAGGCCGGCGTTAAGCTCATAATCCATTGAGATGCACCGACGCCGGTGGAATGTGTCGAACCACGTCCACCGGCAGGTTCTGGCGCTATCCATCTTCGCGGAGCCGCCCCTACCGCCGGGGAATTCAACCCGGCAACCTCCTCCCGCCATTCCTCCGAACCAGCCGTGGCTGCCGAGTCCTTAGCATGCTTTTTTCTCTCAAATTTCTCTCCCAGCCGCCCCCAGCAACGCAAAACATCGCGCATAATAATAAGTAAGTGAGGCGGTGATGAGACGGACAGGCTATCGGCTGGCATTTCTTGTCGATCAGTATTTGACTGAACTGATGGTCAATAACAAGAGTCCGCATACGGTAAAAAACTTCAGCCGGGTTCTCCGGGAGTTTCAGCAGTTCGTCCAGAGTACTGGGGGGCCGGACAGCGGCGAGGCGATCTCCCCCGGGATCGTTCGAGAGTTTCAAAAACATCTGCGAGAGAACAAGAAGAACCGACCATCCAGCGTGCGATCAAAGATCCAGGTCCTCAAGGCGTGGACGGCGTACTTGACGCGCGCCGGCGTCTTTCGGCGTGATCCGCTGGCAGGTCATCGATTGTTGCCAACCGCGGGCAGGCAGCTTCCGCGCAGCCTGGATCCGGACGACTTGCAGCGGGTGGGCGACAGCTTCGATTCCGCAACCGCCATCGGTGCGCGAAACCTGGCCATCGTGAGTCTTCTGATCGACACGGGAGTCCGGGTCTCCGAGCTGGCTGCGCTCACTCTCGCGGATATTGACTTTCAGCGCTGCCTGATCAAAGTCCGCGGGAAGGGCGCGAAGGAGCGTTACGTGGCTTTTGGCAGGATCACCCGCCAGCGTCTCCGGCACTACATCGACTACCACCGCCAGGCCCTGGTGGAAGGAAACGCCGGTGAGGACGAAAACCGGGTCTTCCTCTGCCACGGCGGCGTGAACCCGGCGAAGGGGTCCCGGGTGTGCATCGGAACGCCGCTGTCGGCGCACGGGATCCAGCAGGTGTTCGGTCGCCTCCAGCACAAGCTCGGCATTTCCGTGAGCGCGCACCGGTTTCGCCACACCTTCAGCGCGGAATTTCTCAAGGCCGGGGGAACCGTCGCCGATTTGCAGTCCCTGCTCGGACACGAAACGCCGGCCATGAGCTTGCGCTACGCGCAGGTGTTCAATTCCGATGCCGTGAATCGCCAGCGCAGCAACAGCATTGTCGATCGCCTGCGTCTGGGGACGGCGAGGAGATGACGATACCCGGCGTCTCCGTCGATGTGTTCATCCCCCGTCTCTCCGAAGATCACGATACTCCGCATCGTGAGAGGCGCCCGGCCGGTCCGGTTCGGCGGCAGGAGAACGCGATCAGCGAACGGGCCCGCGATCCTCATGATCCAGCTCCACCACCAGCCGGACGTCACGCCTGCCAGAATGGCCTCCCACCATCCTCCGCCCCGATCAGCATCGGCTCTCCTCAGGAACTGACCGGGCGATCCCCGACGGTATCCCGCACTTGTAGCTGGCCAGACGGCTCTTTGTCCATCTCCTGATAGGTCGCCATAGAGTTTCCGCAATTAGCTCGCGGTCGGCGCGGTGGTGTGCTATGATGACTGCTGGAGGGCATTCGGCCACGGACCAACCAAGGAGATGCAATGACCATACGACGATGGTCGGACGTGGCCAGGATCAATTACCCGCTGTCTGTTCTCGCGGAGAACTACCTGACGCATTTGGCCGGCAACGGGCGCAGTCAGCACACCATCGACGGCTTTGCTCGAGTGCTCCGTTCGTTTCAGGCGTTCGTTCGAGACGCCGGCGAGGAAGGAGGAAAAGACGATCTCTGTCCGGAGGTCGTCGTGGCGTATCGAACGCACCTGGTTTCCCGGAAGTACGCCTTGTCCAGCGTGCGCTTCCATATCCAGGTGCTCAAGGCGTGGTCGGCCTACTTGACCGAGGAGCAGGTCTTTCGAACCGATCCGCTCGCGAAGCGAGGGCTGCTTCCGAAGATTCCCAAGCCCCTGCCCCGGATGCTGACCGCGGAGGAGCGCGGTCGGGTGATGGAGCAGCTTCGCGGTTCGGACTCCACGAGCGTCCGGAACCTCGCCATCTTCTGTCTGCTGCTCGACTCCGGCCTTCGCGTATCGGAGCTCGCCGAGATCAAACTGTCGGACATCGACTGGAGACGCAACGAGATCAAGGTCTGGGGCAAGGGGTCGAAGGAACGTCGCGTCGGATTTGGTCGACAGACGGCCCGGTGCCTGCGCAACTACGTCGATTTCCACCGGGTTCGGGTGGATACCCCCGGTCTTTCGCAGGACCGGCTGTTTCTCTGCCACGGCGGGTACGCCCGCGATGGACGGGAAACGACCGGGGAGCCACTGAGCGCTCACGGGATCAAGCTGATGTTCTGTCGGCTCTCAAAGAAAACCGGGCTCAAGGTGCATCCGCACATGCTTCGTCACAGCTTCAGCACCGATTTTCTCAATCACGGCGGCTCGGTGGCCGATTTGCAGCGCATCCTCGGGCACGAGACCCCGCAGATGAGTCTGTACTATGCGCACATCACCAACGCCGAGGCGGTCGAACGGCAGAAAAGCAATAGTCTGATCGATCGGCAGGTTGGACGGCGCAAGTAATGGTCTCACTAAGAATGGTCTCAAGCACAAAGAATGTTCTCAGCCACCGGGAGGTCCGGCGGAGGATAATCGGAGGTCAAGTTCAGCGGGCCGGCCGATTTGACCTTGCACCACGGGCAAAAATCGGGTATGATGTGGGTAGCTGGGAACAGGTGTGTCCGGCCCACGTAGCTCAGTTGGGAGAGCACATTCTTGGTAAGAATGAGGTCACCGGTTCGATCCCGGTCGTGGGCTCCGCAAAAGCCCTACAGCGCGTGTGGAAAACGCAAGGCCCTGGGAAAACGCCCAGGGCCTTGCGCGTTGTTTGACGAAGATTTGACGAAGATTTCGTCGCCGAGAGGAGCGCAGCGGGCGTCCCGACTCCCCTCGCGCGACTTTGCGTGTCCCCCCTCATTTGTCTAACCTCGTTCCCGGATGGTGCATCCGATGGAGCGGAGCCCGATTGCGAGCCTCTGGAAACGACGTTGCCGCGCGAGCCGGCCACGGCCATCGGTCACCACCAATCCACGTCGTCGCGGTCGTTCTAGCCATCGCCCGGTGCTTTGCCACCACGAGTATTGGCGGTGAGCGTCCGCGCCTGGCGATTGCCTGAACTCTGTCGTTGATCGGGTAATGGCCAGGGCTCTCTGCGGCTTGTCTGGAAATGTTCAGTCGACGAAGGCGTATTTTCAGCCGACAGTCAGGTGGCGACCCTCAAGATCACTGCATATGCGGTAATCTCATGGTCGTAAAAGGATCTCCGGGATTGGAGGTGCTACGCTGAGGGGGCGAGCTTGCCGGAACCCTAAGGGGGACAGCGTACGAGCCCCAGTCGCCGCGACGCTTGATTCCGGCTCCGGAGAGTGAGGACTGGTTTGCGTCCACGGCTGCGTTTTAACGCGGGCCGAGAATGGATAGGATGATGGTCACCCCGAGTGGCGGTGCGACGCTTCGTTTACGCGATGGACGAACTCTTGGGTACCTTGAGGTTGGCAACAGAGACGGACCACCGATCCTTCACTTCCACGGGCACGGCTCATCACGCCTCGAGGCACGCCTGATCGCCGAGCAAGCCACTATCGCCGGTGTGCGCCTGATTGCCCTGGATCGGCCCGGAATCGGTCTCTCCGATCCGAAGCCGGGTGCCGCGATTCTGAGTTGGCCCGACGACGTCGTGGAGGTCGCCAACCAGCTTGACCTTGATCGATTCGCCGTCGCCGGGGTATCCGGCGGCGGGCCGTACGCGCTGGCGTGTGCGTGCAGGTGCCCTGACCGCCTGACGGCGGTTGGCCTCATCTCCTCGGTCGCACCTCCGTCCTTCATGCGCAAAGCCGGGCCCAGCCGGAGCCGATTGACGTGGACCGCGTTGGAGC
The DNA here is from genome assembly GCA_902810745.1 of Chloroflexota bacterium. Lineage (GTDB taxonomy): Bacteria > Chloroflexota > UBA6077 > FW602-bin22 > CADDYW01 > CADDYW01. The sequence continues at coordinate 4,867 of CADDYW010000101.1, forward strand.
ACCTTCCCGCGTGGCTCTTTCGGCTCTTTGTTCGTCTCTCCATGCGCGGTCTCGCATCGTCCAGTGACGCCGCGATCGAAGCGTACCTTGTCCAGAACGCCGCCCAGCTAGGCGCAGCGGACGCTCGCCTGCTCGCCAACCCGGAGGTACGTCATACCTTTGCCGTTGCCGTGGCGGAGGGTTACCGCCAGGGAATCCAGGCGCCACTGGACGAAGGGCTCAGACTTGCTCGTGATTGGGGGTTCCGGGTGGATGAGATCGCGTTCGAGAAGATCTTCCTGTGGCACGGCGAGCAGGACCGGATCGTGCCGGTGAGCGCGGTGCGTCAGCTCGCCCGCGCATTGCCACAGTGCACGGCTACTTTCTACCCCGATGATGGCCATCTGTCGACCCCGGTCAATCACGCGCACGACATCCTGAGCGTGCTAGGCGCTCCGACGGATGCATGACCCGATGAAAGAGCGCTCGACACACGCGCACACTGCCGACCGGTCGCGAGGAATCTCTGGACCATCCGGGCAACAGTCCGAAGACCCGCGGGTACCCGTGTCCAGATCTCGGCTCCCGGTTGTAATCTAGCACTCTTTACCCGGAAACCGAATGAGACAATAATGTGGTGGTCCAGCGATCTGGCCGTCGGATCCCCTGAAGTCGTCTTGATCGGGAAGGCTTGGTGCATCGAACCGCCGTCATTGCCGCTGCTCTGATACTGGTTGCCACGACCGGTTGCACCGGCACGGCGCCACCGCAGGTCGTCATCAGCTACTCGACGACGCCGATGCCCGCGGAGTTCGTGGTGCCGACGCCCTCGCCAACGCCCACGCGAACCCGTCGGCCAGCACGCGCCCCATCGCCTTCGCCCTCCAGGGCGGTTTCGTCCACTGGCACCGCCGTGGTCCCCCCGGATCTCGCCACGTCAGGAACGACCAGCAGATCGAATGAGACCTCGGTCGAATCTCCCGCTGCCGGGGCCAAGGACCGCACCGCTCAGTCGACCCCGACGCTGGGCCCGTCGTACACCGCGACGAGTGTTCCTGGACAGGTCCCGGAAGACCAGGGCGTATTCGTGACTTCCAGCAGTCGTGGCTCACGTTACTATTACGCGCGAGACGACGGGGGCTGGCACCGCATCCAGCCGGAAAACCGCGTCTGGTTCCTCACTGCCGAGGCTCTGTTGCGTGCGTTCCCTGACCGGATCCTGCACGATGGGACGACGGCAACGCCGATACGCTCACCCTTGCCAACGGGCACGGTCGCCCCGTCTTGACGCGACAGACAGGGCTCGCCCCTGGGTGCCCGGTGACGATGCTCCCATCAGGCACCAGGCCACGACGAGATCCAGAGCCGCGCCCTGCCGATATGCGCGTATAATCAGGCTCAGGCATCTCCGAACGTGACCCTGGAACGTCGAACCGGATCGGGCGGCGGCGACCGAAGGATGGTCGCCGACATCGCACCCACCGGTCCGAGCTTCTCTGAAGCCGTTCAGAGGTAGCCGTACTCGATTCGGACGCTGAGTTCCGTTGTCTGGACTTTTGATCCATGCCTTTTCCCGTCGACGATTACACACCATTCGGCTATCTGGCGAATCCCTTCCATCGGGCACGCTCCTGGTCACAGACCGAGGGAGGCCTCCTGCGCTCGACCAACGACGTCGTCGGGTTCGGCTGGGTCGAGCCCACCGCGCAGAAGGTCGAATACGAGGCGGCGATCGTCCTCGTGCTCCGCTGGGGCGGCCGCGTCTATCAAACGCGAGCCGACTTCGCGCGACTCGGTTATCGATCCCGGCATCACACCAGTGCGCTCTTCAGCTTCGACTGGGAGATGGGCCGCGTCGTCGGACGTATGCGCATTGCCCTGGCCGAGCGCGACATTGTCGCCGTGGAGACCTCGCTTGGTAACTCAGGGGCACTGACGGAGACGATCGATCTTTTCGTGCTCGGACGCATCCGAGGTCAGACAGCGCACTGGACCGCGCGGCAGACCGAGGGCGCGTGGATATTCGGCGATCCGACATCCGGCCGAGAATTTGGCTTCGCGGCGCGTGGTGTCGGGTCCGCGGCTATCGGTCCCGCCGAGGCCACGACGCTGGTTCCTGGCGTCCTCGCGGATATGTGCACTGCCGCGGGATTCTCGATCCCCTGCACGCTGGCTCCGGGGGACCAGATCTCTCTCGGCGCGGCGCTGACGCGGGGCGACGGTGTCAGCTCGGCCGCCCGATCCGCCGCTGGTCGAGCACGAACGATCTGTGCCGAGAAACAGGCCTCGGATGACGCGTTCTACGATCAAGCAGCGCTGCCGGTCGGAGACTGGCCCGCCGAGTGGAAGCGTGGCTGGATCTACGACCTGGAGACGACGCGTGCGTGCATCTTCCCGCCGGGCGGCATCTTCCGTGGTCCCTGGCCATCCTGGATGATCTCCTGGCCGCGCGTGGTTCTCGCCGAGGGCACGCTCGACGTGTTACGTCTGAGCTACGCCGCGCCCGATCTGGCGCTGCAGGCCGCGCGGACGTTGCTCGTCGATGCCCCAGCACCAAATATCCCCTGCGTCTTCCAGGGAGGCGAGCCGAACATGGTTGCACGCGACGGCACCGTCTGCGGAACGTCTCCCGCCTGGTGTCTGCCGTTCCACAATCTCTGGCTGCTTTACTGCCGGACACTCGATCGTGCCTGGCTGGCCGAGGTGCTCCCGCGATTGGAAGCATACGTCGACTACTGGCTGCGCGAGCGTACCGACGAGGAGGGCTGGGTCGTCTACAAGTGTACCTGGGAGGCCGGCGAGGACTGCACGCCGCGCCTGGATCCGTCCGGCTCCGGCGACGACGTCGTCTCGCGCTACGTCCGTCCGATCGAGCTCCAGGCGACGCTGAGCTACTCGGCTACCATCCTGGCGCGGTTTGCGCTGGCACTCGGCGATTCGACGCGTAGCCAGCACTGGGCGACGGTTGCGCGCGAATATGCGGCACGAACGCAGACGCTCTGGGATGACGAGACCGGCCGTTATCGCGACTGGGATAAACGGACCGGCCGCTTTCTCGACGCATCGGGTGATCCGATCTACTGGAAGACCGATCCAGTCCGCTTCTCGGCCTTGAGCCTGACGCCGCTAGTCGCGCGCATCGCGACGCCGGAGCAGCAGGTACGTCTGCGCGACGAGATCGCCTTCTACGACGCTCCTCCCTGGTGTCTCTGGCCCTCCTGGAGCTACGTCGTGGCCGAGGCGGCGACGGCGAATGGCTGGTACGAGTTCGCGGGCGCGTTCGCACGACGCATCGTCGAGCGCGTCTATCGCCAGAACGACCGGCGCTCGCTCGAGGCAGCTACCCGGCCGACGCCCGGTACCGCTCCGGAGTTCTGGCCGCTCGATCTGGCCGATTTCAATGGCTCCGACGGCTACGGCTGGGGCGCCACGACGACCTCGCTCTGGGTGCGGCAGATCTTCGGCTTCCTCGACGGCGAGGATCCCGACGAGCTCTCGTTCAGCGTGGCGCCCAGTCTGCCCGCGGAGCTCCTCGTGCCAGGACGACGCTACGGGTTCACCCGTCTCCCGTATCGCGGCGGCCGTCTCGACCTCGCCTACGAAATTTCCAGGAACGGCATTGACGCCGTCGTACGCGTGGATCGACGCTGCGACGTCGCGGTCCTGGACGTCCACGGGACGAGCGTGCCGGTCCGGGCGGGCTTGGATCGCGGCGAGTCGCGGTTCGCGGTGCAGAACGGGCAGGGCTACCGCGTCGTTATCCGAGAGCGTCGCGGCTGATCGTGTCTGCCGCGCGGGCACGAAGCTGACCGCAGGCACCCTCGATGTCGTTGCCGCGCTCGCTCCGCACGGTACAGGAGATACCACGCTCCTGGATCACACGCTGGAACGCCAGGATGCGCGACCAGGGCGACGGCTCGAACGGACTGCCGTCGACGTGGTTGAGTGGGATCAGATTCACGTGGGCGAGAAGTCCGTCAAGAAGGGCGGCCACCTGTCGTGCCTGCTCGAGGCTATCGTTCACGTCGCGCATCATCGCGTACTCGAATGAGACCCGTCGGCGGGTTGCTGAGACGTAGGCGCGACAGGCGTCGATCACCTCGGCGATCGAGTATCTGCGGTTCACTGGCACGAGACGGTTGCGCAGGTCGTCGGTCGGTGCGTGGAGCGATACGGCGAGGCCGACCTGGAGAGGCTTTGCCGCGAGCTCGCGAATCCGCGGCGCCAGGCCAGACGTCGAGATGGTCACGCGGCGCGCACCGAGGCCAACGCCATCGGGGGCGTTCAAAATCTCGATCGCCCGCCAGACGTTGCGAAAGTTGGCCAGCGGCTCGCCTTCGCCCATCAGGACGACGTTCGTCAGGTTCGCCCCATCGCCCTCGATCTCCCTCAGCCGTCGAGCAAAATAAAGCACCTGCCCGACAATCTCCCCCGGCGTGAGGTTGCGTTTGAGCCCGAGCAGACCGGTCGCGCAGAAAGGACAGCCAACCGCGCACCCAACCTGCGACGAGACGCAGACTGTCCGACGCGAGCGCGAGCGGTCACGCGCCGGATAGCGCATGAGCACGCTCTCGACGAGGCTGCCATCTGAGAGTCGGAGCAGCGCCTTGTGGGTCAGGCCCTCGTCGGCCGAGCGCTCGGTCACCGCTTCGAGCGGGAGCGCGATTGTTTCGGTCGCCAATCGTTCGCGCAGGCGAAGCGGCAGATCCCGCATCTCGAAGGGATCGAACACGAACTGCTGATAGAGCCATCGGGCAACCTGCCGGGCGCGGTAGCCCGGCTCGCCCCAGGCCTCGAACAGCGCGCGCAGATCGGCCGCTGCCATGCCGACCAGGGACGGACGCGCCTCGACAGATGACGTGGATCGAAGTAGAACTGCCATGGTTTCGAGAAAATTGTATGGACCGGCGCTTTACCGGTCAAGGAAGACGCCGACTGTCACGGACCACAGATCTGCCAGCGAAGGTCGACCGTCTTCCGGCCGAGCCAGGAGGGGTTGAAGATTCTGAGCTGGAACACATCGTCGTATGGTGCGACGAACCGTGGCGAGTCGACGCCGACCAGCCGCCGACGGAACACCTCGACGCCGTTTTGATCGACGAGGGAGAGCTCGAGCGAGCGGTCGTAGCCAAACGCGGCGACCGAGATTCGAAGATCCTGGCCTCGGGTGAGCGGAATTTTCTGATTTGCCGTTCCGCGCGGGTTTAAGCCAATCCGTGCGCTGATCACGGCCGTACACGCCGTGGCAGCGACTGAGCGGGGCGAAGCGGTCGCCGTTGGCGCTGACAGCGTGGGGAGTGGAGTATCGGTTGGCGTCGGCGTCGTGGTCGCGGTCGGCGTCGAGGTCGGCGTGTCGGTCGGGGTATCCGTAGGCAGAGGAGAGGGCGTGGGCGTCGACGTCTCAGTCGGGGTCGGGGTGCTGGTGGCGAGAGCGGCGGCCGCGACCAGAATTCCGCCGCGTCGCGCCGCGGTCGCTTCTCCCAGAAAAAACGCGGTCACGAAGACGATGAGCGTGAGACACACGCCCAGAAGAAACGCCGCGACGACCGGGACGCGAATCACGTACCGCATGGCCAGGAGAATTATCGGGATGCTTGCTAGGTTCTGTCAACTACGTGGCTCGCCTCTGATCAGATCGGGCGACATACCATACTCCCATGAAAGCGCCGGACCCATTCTGGATCTTCTTGCACTTGACCCTGCCCGCGGGCAACATCGCCTGGCCAGACCGAACGACAAACCAGGGACACGCTGGTCTCATCGTCCAATCACGCTTTCCCGACCAGGCGACACGGTTGGCGAGTCTCCACGCTAGACCAAGATGAACGATGCAACGTGGAGGCTGTTCATCGGAAGGCGGTTCCATCCAGGCGACGCTCGCTCGCGGATGAGTGAGCAGCCGCTCCAGGTATCAGACGTGATACCACCGCAGCTCCAGCGTAGCGTTCCTCTCCAGCATTCCGCCGGGCGCACCACCGGTTCGCCTCGAACGGCTGGCAGGTCAGATTGCGCGTTGCGCCTCTCGGCTACCCGCGGGAGTCGGGAGAGCGCGATCTGGCGAAGCCGAACGGCTCTCGAAACGTTCGAGGCGCGTGTGGTACACTGGCCGCTGGCGCACCGACCAAAGCCGGGCGACGGTCTGGAAATGCTTCCCAGTGCGAGACATCAGCAAAGGAGGGCGCATCGTGGAAATACTCGAGGATACCGAGGCTGGAATCGTGGTTGTCGCCTTGCGTCCCGGAGAGCTTCTCCTGGAGAGTCTGGTCGAGGTGGCGCGAAGGGCGGACATTCACTCGGGCATTGTGCTGAGCGGCATTGGTAGCCTGACGAAAGCTCGAATCCACACAGTGTCGAGCAACGACTACCCGCCCGAGAACGAGTTCATCGACCTTCCCGGACCGCTCGAAGTCGTGCAGTTCGGCGGAATCATCGCGAGCTACGAGCCGCACGTCCACATCTCGCTCTGGGATCGCGAGAAGCGCTTCCACGGTGGGCATCTCGAAGAAGGCTGCGAGGTCCTCGCCTTGTCCGAGATCTCGATCCGGCGCCTGCCGCGGCTCCGGCTCAAGCGTCGGCCGATCGACGAGACCGGCATCATGTTCCTGGGTGCCGAGTAACCAGCAGACTTTTCGAGCGCGCGGCCGCTCCGGGCCGCCGACGTCCTTCCAAGCTAGCCCGCGGCGTCGCCTCCGGTTTACCCCGCGGCTGTATGGGCTGAAGGGAGCCTCGGAAATGTCCCTCGACAGTCACAGGACTAGAGTGCGATTGCTCCCGCAACTGCTCCTTGATACACTGTCGTGGCCAATCGAGAGCAAGGATGATTGGCAGTTACGGAGATACGATTCCGGGGGATGGGGATGCTGGCGAAAGTGCTTACCTGCGCGGTCGTGGGGTTGGACGGGGCCATCGTCGAGGTAGAGGCGGACATTGGCGTGGGCTTGCCCGCGTTCACGATCGTCGGCCTGCCCGACGCGGCAGTGCAGGAAGCGCGCGAGCGGGTTCGCGCCGCGGTCAAGAACTCGGGCTGCGTCTTCCCGATGCGCCGAGTAACTGTCAACCTTGCGCCAGCCGACCTGAAGAAGGAGGGACCGGCCTACGATCTCCCGCTCGCACTGGCGGTCGTCATGGCCTCCGAGCAGGTCCCGCCCGCCGACGAGCGCGCGCTGTTCCTGGGCGAGCTTTCGCTCGACGGCGAGGTCCGTCACACCGCCGGCATCCTGCCGATGGTCAGCCTGGCCCGCGACCGAGGGATCACCACCGTCTTTGTCCCAGCGGTCGACGCGCTCGAGGCTAGTCTGGTCGAAGGCGTGCGGGTCATTCCCGTCCCCAGCTTCGCCGCGCTGGTCGACCACCTGCGGGGCGATCGCGTGATTCCGCCCTACGAGCCCGACCGATCCATCCTTACCTTCGAGCCAGCATTCACCTCGGATTTCGCCAACGTCAAGGGACAGGAGCACGCCAAGCGCGCGCTCGAGGTGGCGGCAGCGGGAGGACACAATGTGTTGATGGCCGGTCCACCGGGGGCGGGCAAGACGCTCCTGGCGCGTGCGGTGCCCTCGATCATGCCACCGCTCAGCCCCGACGAAGCCCTCGAGGTGACCAAGATCTACAGCGTGGCAGGTCTCTTGCCCCCGGAGACACCGCTCATGCGTTCCCGCCCCTTCCGCGCGCCCCATCATACGATCAGTCACGCGGGACTGGTCGGCGGGGGACGCTGGCCGCGACCGGGTGAGATCAGCCTGGCGCATCGCGGCGTGCTCTTTCTCGACGAGATGCCCGAGTTCGGCCAGCATATCCTGGAGGTTCTCCGACAGCCCCTGGAGGATGGTGTGGTAACGATCAGCCGCGCCCAGGGAACCGTGAGCTTCCCCGCGAAGATGATGCTGATCGGTGCGATGAATCCCTGCCCCTGTGGCTTCTATGGCGATAGCCTGCGGCCGTGCACCTGCTCCCAGGCTGCCGTCGCGAAGTATCAGAGCCGCATCTCCGGGCCGCTGCTCGACCGGATCGACATCTACCTCGACGTGCCGCGGGTGGACTACGAGAAGCTCGCCGACGTGCGGACGGGCGAGACGTCGGCAGCGATTCGGGCGCGGGTGGAGGCAGCGCGGGAGCGCCAGCGGGCGCGGTTTCGCGGTCGGAAGATCAACGCGAACGCGGAGATGGGACCAGGGGACATTCGCGACTTCTGCCGCCCCGACGACGCGGCGCAGGGTCTCCTGCGGATGGCGATGCAGCAGCTCCGCCTCTCGGCGCGGGCGTACCACCGCGTGCTGAAGCTGGCGCGCACCATCGCCGACCTCGCGGGCAGCGACATCATCGGCGCGGCGCACGTCGCCGAGGCGGTGCAGTACCGGCCAAGAGAGCGGGTGTGACGCCGTCAGCGTACGCCGGGATCTGGCCGCGTTGACCATCGCGATCCGCGCGTTCGCTGGTTCAATGCTGTCCGCCTCGCGTATCACCAGCGGCATCGATTATTCACCGGTGCCGCACCCGCCCGACGGCTGTAGCGCGCGGGCTTGTCTCGCGCCAGGGACACCAAGCGGGAGACAAGCTCCCCCGCTACGTGGTGAGTAATCCGGGCTAGAACCGTGGTAGTTCAGGGATTAGCCTTAACGTAGATTTCGTGCGAATAGAGGCCTTGTTACGGGTGAGGCGCAACCAGGCAGTCGTCATCGAGAAAAGGCAGCTCCAGTTGGATGGCAAGTTGGTCGCGCAAGGGGATGGTGAGACCGGACCACGGACCATCGCCGGTGAAGGTGAGGGTCCACGCGCCATTGCTCGTCCGAAGGACGGCACGGCTGTGCGCACCAATGTGAACGAGTTCCTTCACGTGCGCTGCCGCCAGGATGGTCTGGCCAAGGAACCGATGGCGGAACCACCGAATCAGGTTCTGAGCCAGAAGGACCAGATCCTGGGAGAGAGCGATGCCGCACTGGTGGCGGGTCGGCAGGTGGCGGCTGGCAAAGACCTCTTTCCCTTCCTTGATCGTCGCCTCGATGCCTTGGCGGCCATTGTAGAACAGGCCGACCCGGGGCGCCGACCAACTCGTCGCCACCAGATCCGGCGTGACGATCAGGGCCGACCAGCGTTCGGGCTTCTCTGGCCCCCGCCACTGGCGACAAGCGAACAATCGCATCGGGGAGGGACACGCCCCGACGCTCGTGCGCGGGCTCTCGGCGATGACCCCATTCTTACTCACCTTCTCCCAGGTCAAGCCGCCCTCGCGGCGCAGGCCATCGGCGACCGCGTGGCGGTGCGCCCGTGCCACGAAGTCGTAGCCCTCCTCGTACAGCCAGGCGAGGTGGTCGGCATCTCCAAAGCCCCGTCCAGCCGCAGGATGATGCGGCGGGGATGGGGATTCGCGGCGTTGGCCATGGCCAGTTCGTCCCGGCGGGCGCGCAGCGCCGCCACCTCCGCCCGAGCGCGCTCCCGCTGCGCTTCGAGCCGCGTGCACCGTCGGCGCTGGTGCCCCGTTCCCTGGTTGCGGGCGGCCAATGCCTGCTCCACGGCCGTCAAGGCCTGTTCGGCCTGAACCAGACGTGCCGCGATCACGTCCACCCGCTTGAGTTGCTTGGCCGGTGTGTCGGCAGGGCGAAATCTGCGGTTGGTTGATCACGTTCCTAGCTGGCGCGTCCACCTCGGAGCAGACATACGTCCTCGATGCTTGCGAACAGCCGGTTGCGCGTCCTCGGCCGGATAACCGCGCCGTCTTGCGATCTACTTCGTTCGACTCGTGACTGTTCTTCTGTCGCGGCTAGCTCCGGCGATCTGCTACGGATTCTGGATGAACACTCACCGATTGACCGCGGGTGTCATTCCGAGCGTCAGCAAGGAATCTCTGAACCGGCGCGGCGAAAGTCCGAGACCCGTCGCGAACGCTCGGGGTGACAATCCATCACGGTTCAGTCGGAAACCATACGATTCGGCCGCAACGACTTTCTGCTATCATACAGCTGGCCACGTCAGTTGAATTCTGCCCGGCCCCCTGATGCCCCCGACCGTAGGACAGCTCAGCATGAGCATCGTCGTCGGACAAATCAGTAAAAGCCGCCAGGACGAGGTCATCAAGGAACTCGACCACGTGTCGGTCGTCAGTCGCGACTACATCGTGCTGGTGATCCTGAGCTGCGTCATCGCCACCTTCGGCCTCATTCTGAACAGCGGCGCGATCATCATCGGCGCGATGCTCATCGCCCCGTTGATGTCGCCGATCATCGCGTTTTCGCTCGCGCTTGTTCTGGGCGACTTAGCGAAGGTTGGGCGCTCGCTCGCCACCCTCCTTCTCGGCGTCGTCCTGGCCGGCGCGTTGAGCGCGGGGCTCGGACATATGGTAGGCTCTGGACATTGGAACTTCCTCGCCGAGATGCCAGCCGAGATCCTCAGCCGCACTCAGCCGACGCTCTTCGATTTAGTCGTCGCACTGGCCGGTGGTGCGGCCGCGGCTTACGCACTGGCTCGGCCCGAGCTATCGGCAACCCTCCCGGGTGTTGCAATCGCAACCGCGCTGATGCCGCCGGTCTGTGTCGCCGGCATCGGCTTTTCTCTCGGACGATCAAGTGTGACGGGCGGAGCCATCCTCCTCTTCGCGGCAAACTTCGTCGCCATCAGCTTCGCCAGTTCAATGGTTTTCATTGCCATGGGTTTCGGCTCGAGAGTTGTATCCCGTCGCCAAATTGGAATCCATCAGGCGGTGCTGCTCTCCGGTCTTCTTCTGCTGGGCGTGACGATTCCACTCTTGGTATTCATGGCCCGAATCGTCTCGGACACTCAACAAAATAACCTCATTCGTACGACTCTGATCGACGACCTGTCGAAGGTAGGAGACAGCTCGCTGGTCAGCTTCGACTCTCGGTGGCAGGCAGATCACGTCGACATCACCGCCACGGTGCGCTCTAGCGGCGGCTTAACCTACGATAAAGCCCAGGAGATTCAGCGGGACGTTGCTGCGCGGTTGCGGAAGACGGTTGCTCTAAATCTCCTGGTGATTCCCTTGACGAGACTCACGCCCGTTGCGCCGCCAACGGTGACAGCCGTGCACGTAACGGTCGTCGCGACGAAGGTTCCGGCGAGTCCGACTCCGCTTCCGACGCCGACCGTGCTGCCGACAGCGGTTCGGACCGTGACGCCGACGCCAACGGCCGTGCCAACGCCTCTACCAACGTCGACTCCAATCGCCTACGAGGCGATTGGCGGAACCGACCAGGAAGGGGCGAACGTTCGACGTCTGCCGGGGATGACCGCGATCGTCGCCGCGCTGCCGGATGGCACGATCGTTCAACTGACCGGGGAACGGTCCGACGCCAATGGGTTTACCTGGGTTCAGGTGGTGTTGCCGGACGGGCGCGTCGGCTGGATTGCCAGCGACTTCCTCGTTCCCTACCGGGACTACATCGCCCCGTAACCTGATGCTACGGACAGGGCCAGCGCAACTAAACGCCTTTGATAATCTGGAGAAGGAAGTCGTGATCCCAGGCGGCCTTGAGGCGCCTGCCACGGATGCCCAGGCGCTTGGTCTGCTGCTGACGCAGAAGATTGAGGGCGAGATGACGCA
>CADDYW010000102.1 GCA_902810745.1 Chloroflexota bacterium
CGCAGCAGATCATTGCTTACGAGAGTAACGTGACCCAGACGGTGGATCCGCTGGGGGGGAGCTATTTTGTCGAGGCGCTGACGGATCAGCTGGAGCGGGAGGCCCAGCGCTACCTCGACGAGATCGAGCGCATGGGCGGAGCGCTGAAAGCGATCGAGGCTGGCTATCTGCAGCGCGAGATTGCCGAGAGCGCCTACCGCTATCAGCAGCAGATCGAGTCGGGAGAGCAGGTCGTCGTCGGTGTCAATCAATTCTGCGATGAAGGTGCGCTGCCGGTGGAGATTCTGCAGGTCGATCCCTCGATCGCGGCGGCTCAGATCGAGCGACTGAGGGATATCAAGCGTCGGCGCGATGATCGCGGAGCTCGCGCGGCGTTGAACGACCTGGAGAGCGCGGCTCGCGGGACGGCGAATCTGATCGAGCCGATCATCGCCTGTGTCGAGCGGGGCTGTACCCTGGGAGAGATCTCCGACACGCTGAGGTCTGTCTTCGGAGTGCACCAGGAATACGTCGAGCTATGAAAGAAGCAAACCGGTGAGCTACTGTCCAAAATGCCTTCACGAGTACGCGGATACGGTCGAGCGGTGTATCGATTGCGGACGTCCGCTGAAGAAAGGGCGTCGGCCGGTCGACTACGACCTGGAGCTCGAAGATCTGATCGTCCCGGTGGGCTCCTTCGTCTGCGCGCTGTTCGCTCTGCTCATGCTGTACCTTCGTGTTGGCGCGCAGTTCGGCTGGGTCAAGGGCCCGATTGCAAATCTGGTCGTGCTGGGGCAGCCCCCCTGTATGACGGCCTTCTACGCGATCGCCACGATTGCCAGCACGATCGTCTTCGCCGTCTGGCTGGTGCGAAGGATTCTCAAGAAGGACTGATACAGCTTCCGCCTCCGGATAAGGGACCATCGATTATTCGCCGCCCGGGTTATGTCGGGCCGCGGCGATGGAACGCCGGCCCGGCGCGGCCCGTTCGGGAGACTCCTCACCGATGCTGTGGCTGACATTGCATCACTGGTCCTCCAGAACCCGTACCGGCGATGATGCGTTCTCCGGTCCAGCCACCACGCGTCTCGTTTCATCTGGACGTTCTGGACCGGAATTCAATCTTTGAAGCTCTGATTGGGCAGATTCGGACAGGGCGTCCGGTCATCGACCGACGGTGAGCCGGGGGATCGGCTTAGCGGCCGATTGCCCCGGCACTCGATTCTGCGTCCGTTCGCCGAGCAGCCTCGACGATTCGGTCGATGCAGACGTCCACGATCCGTCCGTCGAGGCACAGGGTCGAGGCGAGGTAGAAGTGCCGCGACGGGTGGGCCGCAGCAGCGCGATTGACCGCTGGAATCACGTTCACCGTGAGCACTTTTCCCGGAAAATGCAGATAGGGCACGACGACGATGCGCTCGCACCCAGCGTCGACCAGACGCTGGGCAGCGTTCTCGATCGTGAGCTCTGGCGACCGCTCGGCCTGGGCGGGTTCGACCGGCGCGCCGCCGAGCCGATCCTGGAGCAGGCCGCACAGTGCGCGCAGACGCGAGCCATCGTCGTACCTCGCGCGTGAGCCGCGGTTGACCAGGATCACTCCGAGGCGCCCGTCCTCGCCACGCACCGGCAGCCGTCCGCCCACCGGCGCGACCTGGCCGAGTCCCCGGAGGGCTTCGTCGACGCGGTCGGCGACGACGTCGATCAGCCGCGCGTCGACGCCCAGGTTCGCCGCCTGCTGAATCCGCAGATCTGGAAAGCGCGGTTGGACCTCGGCCAGTAGCGCGGGGATCTCGACCTTGATCTCCTTGCCGTCGAACAGAAAGTACGGCAGGACGATCACGTCGGTGACCCCGGCTTCGCGCAGCACCTCGATCGCCTCGGCAAGATCGGGGCGGAGAAACTCGAAGAAGGCGGCGTGGACGATCGCCACCCCGTCAAGGCGCTTGGAGAGACGCGAGGCGATCGCCTGAACTCCCTCGGCCGTGCACCGCCCACGCGCGCTCCCATGCGCGAGCAGCACAACCCCCATCGGCCTCCCTGAAGCCCCGCGTGGGCCGTGCGCTGCCCGACCCACTGGCGCGGGATGCCCATCCTCCAGGTCTTTACCGATCACGGGAGTAACCGTACGTCGATCTCGAATAGCTTGCGATGCTCGTCCACGGCGTACCGGTCGGTCATGCCAGCCACATAGTCGCAGATTGCGCGTGGCTCGGGAACCGTGGCGAGGCGTCGCTGAACGTGCGTCGGCAGCTGATCAGGCTGTTCGAGGTACGCGTTAAAGAGATCAGAGATCAGGCGTCGCGCCTTCTCTTTCATGCGAACGACCTGGTAGTGGTAGTAGACGTGGCGATAGAGGAACGCCTTCAGCGACTCCGCCTGGGGTGTGATCTCGGGCGAGTAGCTGATCAGCGGCTGCGGGCAGTGGCGCACGTCATCCGCGGACTTGACCCCGGCCTTCTCGATGTTCTCGAGGGTCGCCATGACGACGTCGGTCACCAGACGGTCGACAAGTGTCTTGACGGCACGATAGCGCTGCTCCTGTGGATCAGCCGATACGCGTCTCACCTGCGCCAGCGCATCGCGCCAGAGCTGATTCTCTTCCAGTTCCTCGATCGTGACCAGACCCGCGCGCAATCCATCGTCGACGTCGTGGCAGTTGTAGGCAATCTCGTCGGCGATGTCCGCGATCTGGGCTTCCAGGCTCGTCTGGGGCGTCTCCTGGAACTCGGCCAGCTCAATGTGCGCGGGCGCGAAACGATGCTTGCAGATTCCCTCGCGGACCTCCCAGGTCAAGTTGAGGCCGGGATGATTCGGATTGTGACCTTCGAGAAGGTCGACAATCCGCAGACTCTGCAGGTTATGCTCGAACCCACCCGGGTCGCCGGTCCCCTCCAGGCGCGCCATGACGGCTGGCTGCTTCATCAGCGCATCGAGCGCATCCTCACTCGCATGTCCAAAGGGCGCATGGCCGAGGTCGTGCGCCAGGGCAATCGCTTCGACGAGATCCTCGTTGACGGCCAGCGCCCGGGCGATCGTACGCGCGATCTGACTGCCCTCGATCGTGTGCGTCAGACGTGTGCGATAGTGATCGCCCTCGAAGTTGACGAAGACCTGGGTCTTGTACTGGAGCCGGCGGAACGCCGGGGTGTAGATGATCTTGTCGCGGTCACGCTGATAGGCGGTGCGATAGGGGTGCTCATCCGACGGGTAACGGCGCCCCCGCGACTCGCTGCTTCGACACGCGTACGGGGCGAGGCTCGCGTTTTCGTTTGCTTCGATTCGTCGTCGGATCAGATCGCTGACCACCGCAGATTGGTTACCTTCGATTGTATGCTGATCGGATTGTAGCACACCACGGAGAGCCGATCCGTTTCTGCTCGGGCGCAAGAGGCTGGCCTGACGCCTCCACGCTCGAGGTGACTGATCGGGCCGTGACCGGGGAGACGGACACCTGGAGCTGACCCGATGGGGCACCGGGCTCTACGCCTATCCCCGTCAGCACACTTCCCTGCGGGCACTTGACCGTCGTTCTTTCCCACGAGCTCCACTCGGCGGGCGGCCGATCAGCCGATAGATGATGGTCAGAGCAGCTCCGCATCTCTGGCGCGACCGAGCGTCGGGCTCCCTTGACGTGGACGTCTGGCGGCCCAATAATGGGCGCCGACCTGCCTGTTGGAGACTCAGAAGATGTCGAAGAGCTTGAACGCGTTCATTATCGGCGCTGGCCGGGTCGCACCCGGACTGGCCCGGGCGATCACCAGCTCGCCGGGGGTGTCGCTGGTCGGCATCGCGGACTCCGATTTCCCGCGTGCCGAGGCACTCGCCGGCCGACTGGGTGTACGTGCGGCTGCCGATTACCGCGAGTTTCTCGCGGATCCGAGCGTCGATCTGGCGGTGATTGCCCTGCCCCACTGGCTGCACTATTCCGTCGCGATTGAGTGCGCGCGGGCTGGCAAACACGTCTACGTAGAGAAGCCGCTCGCGAACTCTCTGGACGAGGCCGACGAAATGATCGCGGTGGCCGAGGCACACCACGTTCGGCTCTTCGCCGCTCACACCCAGCGCTTCTTTGCCTCGACGATTCTCGCGCGACAGATGATCGAGGAGGGCCGGATCGGCGCGCCAATCTATGCCACCGACACCTGGTACAAGGATTTCGGCCTGTCCACGCGGCCAGCATGGTTCCTTGACCGGGCCAAGGGTGGTGGCATGTGGCTGATGAACGGCGCCCACATGATCGATCGCACCTGCTGGATGCTCGGCAGCGAAGTCGCGGCGGTGAAGGCCTGGATCGGCAATCCAATCTATCGGCTCCCGGCCGACGATTCCGCGATGGCGCTGCTCCAGCTGAAGAACGGGACCCACTGCACGATTGTTCACGCCGGGTACCGTCGAGGCGTGGGAAGATGCGAGGTCGAGATCCTGGGTACCGAGGGGATGCTCAAGGTAGATACCTACGGTAGCCGCGTCTGGATCGACGAGAACGGCGAGTTTGTGCCAGTCGAAGTGCAGAAGCACGATGCCTTCACCTACGAGATGACGAAGCTCGTCGAGGCGCTCCAGACCGGCGCCGAGCTGCCGGTGCCGATCTCCTGGGGACGCCACATGGTGGAGGTGCTCTGCGCCTGTGAGGAATCGGGTCGAACCGGCCGCGAGGTCATTTTGAGCTGATCGACGACCCCTCGTCAAAGGCCGGCCCCGGTGCGGGGCCAGGGGCGTGGTTGGGGTTTGGCCTTGGGAGAATCGCCCGTAGGGCGATTCTCCCAAACGCTGTTCCCAGGCACGAGAGCGGTCGGCTTGCCGATACCCACTTAACGGAAAACCGGTGCGGTAACCAAGGATTCGAAAAGGAGACGATGGCGGAGCTGAGCTCGGAGGCAGAATCGGCTGTTTCCCCGCGAGAGCAGTTTGCTCGCCGCCTGAGCTTCACGTGGTCACGCCCGGAATCGGCGGCCCCAGCCGGTCACTCCGTGCTGTACCCGAGTCACCTGGCCCTCCTCGCCATCGTCGTTGCCTACGTCGCGCTGGCCGCGACCTACAACCTGACTAATCCCATCTTCGAGGCCCCCGACGAGATCTGGCATTACCTCTACGTGCGAAATCTGGCCGAGGGACGCGGACTCCCCTACCAGCAGCGGAAGATATTCGACGCACTGGCGCAGCAGGAGGCTGCCCAGCCTCCGCTCTATTATGCCGTCGCCGCCGCTCTCACCTTCTGGGCGCCACGGGGCGATATCGCCGCGCTTGCCGTGGGAAATCCCTCGGCCGCGATTGGGGATCTCTGGACCGATGGCAATAAGAATCGGTTCCTGCACGGATTTGATCAAGAGTTCCCCTGGCACGGCGAGGTTCTGACCGTTCACCTCGTCCGGTTCGTTTCCGTCGCATGGGGGATCCTGGTCATCCTGCTGACGTATGCCATCGGGCGAGCCATCTTCCGCTCACCGGTCGTTGCGCTGGCTGCCGCCGCCGTCGTCGGCTTTACGCCGCAGTTCATCTTCATCAGCTCGGCAGTTAACAACGACGTCGCCATCGCGGCCACGGCTGCCCTCCTGGTCTTGCTCGTCCTGCGGACGTTCCGGAGGAGGCTTTCGTGGCGCTGGTCAGGTCTCCTCGGCCTGGCGGGCGGAGCGGTGATTCTCTCGAAACCGATCGCCGCGGGCTGTCTCGCGCTGGTCGTACCGGCTCTCTGGATCGCCGGGCGTCGGATGCGTGCGCCGCCCCTCCAGATCGCTGCCCACGTCGCCACTGCCGTGCTCGTGATGGTCCTGAGCTGTGGCTGGTGGTTCGTTTATAACGTCGTCACGTACGGCAGCCCGGTCCCACTCGAGTCGTTCCTTGGCCGTCGATATCTGTTCGACGAGATGCCGTCGCTTCGCCAGGTCCTGGACGACCTGACCGGCCTGAAGATGTCGTACTGGGCAGTCTTCGGCTGGTTCAGCATCCTTGCTCCGCCGGACTACTATCGTCTGTTCGATGCACTGATGGCGCTGGCTGGAGTGGGCCTGGGGGTGCTGGCCGTTCGGGAAGCCTGGCGCGTCTGGGGTAAGGGAGCGCGGCGTCGCGTTTCGAGGGGATCATCCATGGGTTCGGCTGAACTCGACTGGCTGGGAATCATCGTGGTGGTATTCTGGGTACTGAGCGTTCTCGCCGCGCTGCTCTTCTACCGGCTGATCGTAGAAGCATTTCAGGGGCGACTGCTATTCGGGGCGACGGGCGGGATTGCACTTCTCCTCGTGCTTGGGTGGTCGGCCCTGGCCCCGCGTGGCGTCGGCCCCGCCATTGCGCTCGCGCTATCCTGCACGCTCGCGGTTCCCGCGGCGTTGATTCCCTGGACAGTTCTGGCCCCGGCCTATGCTCGTCCGCCAGTGGTCGACGCGGCGCAGGTACACCCCCGTCACCCTTTGCACGCTCGTCTCGGCGAGGAGGTGGAAGTGATCGGCTTCGATCTCGCCCCATCCTCCGAGGTTCAGCCCGGGAATGATCTGATCGTAACCCTGTACCTCCAGGGCCTTCGCCCGATACAGCGCAACTACACATTGTTTCTCAAGGTCCTCGACGCGGCCGGACCGGCCGTGGCCAGTGTGGACTCGTACCCCGGGCGCGGCGCCTATCCGACGACGTTCTGGGAGCCGGGGAAGGTGATCGTCGATCGCTACCGCGTGCATGTTGCGCCCGACGCGGCGGCTCCGAGCGTTGACCGCCTGATTGTTGGAATGTACTGGCGCCCGACCATGGAGAACCTTCCGGCCTTCGACGCGGAAGGGAGATCGGTAGGAGGGGCAGTCCTACTCGACCGGATCGTCGTGCGGAATCCGCCTGATCTGTCGCGGGCGACCGGTGGGGTTGTCTTTGGGGACAGTATCGCGCTGGTGGAGTACGGCCTCGAACGCGAATCCGTTCGTCCCGGTGCGATCATCGGCGGCTACCTGCTCTACCGAGATCGGACACCGCTGGGACGTGATTACACCATCTTCGTGCACGTGGTGGGGCCGCGGGGGCTGATCGCTCAGGACGATAGCCCGCCAGCGCGCGGCGCATTTCCGACGAGCTATTGGCGACCGGGCGACATCGTTCGTCACGAGTTCCACGTTGCCCTCGGTGCGAGCACTCCCCCGGGAGAGTACGAGGTCCAGACGGGCTGGTACGACCTGCAGACGGGACAGCGCTTGACCACGCCCCGGGGTGACGCGATCAAGATCGGAACCGTGCGGGTAACATCACCCGATGTCGGCGAGTAGCTCGCGACACGCGCTGGAACGAAGCGGCGGTCGGAGAGGTGCGCGCGACGTGTGCGATCGCATCGGGCCCCGCTGAGCCGCTGACGTTTTGTCCCTCGTCTTGCCCCCTCGCAGGGGATCGCGCGTCAGGCGCCAGTCATTATCGCGCGGATCGCGATCCCGAAAAGGAAAAGCGCCGTCAGGCTAAGCCAGAGGCTTTCACGCCGCTTTTCCCGCCCAAGGTAGCCAACCATCGACGGAAGAACGACGATACCCAGCAGACCATAGAGGTAGTGAATCGGCTGAGCCGGGGCTTTCCCTTCGCCAAGAAGCTCCAGACCGACGAGCGCCTGGATGACGAAGAGCCCCTCGGCGATCATCAACGTCGTCCGATACGAGTCGCCCACCGTGCCGTGGCGGAGGAAGATGAGCAAGCCCCAGCCAGCGCTAATCAGCGTGTACAGTGCGATGACCCGGGAGAGGAGCTCATGGAGTGCGATCATGGTTGGACGTCACTCCCGCGTCGCGGAAAGTAGATCGGACGGCTGTCGTCTCGTACCAGGTGTGACCAGGGGCCCCGCGCGACGCGGCAGAGAGGGCCGCGCAGTAACCGTCATCAGGGAGTCTAGCACAGTCAGAGCAGTCGCGCCCGCGGCGCGATACCAGGTGTCCACCAGGATGAATCCGACCGGGTCGCGCCCGTCGTGCTAGTCTAAAGGTCCCAGCGATCGAAATCCTCTAATCGTGATGCGGCAGAATCCCGCGCCGGATCAAGGCGCACGGCATGCGCTGCCTGGCAGGCTGCTCAGATTTAATATGGACTATCCATTATACGGCGCGGTATACTGGTGCTGTCAGGCAGAGGGCGCTCGCGCGTCGGGTGATCTGCCGGTCCTCGACCAGCATATGAACGTTGGCGATTCCGTCGAGTGGCGCGTACCCCACGTGTGCGAACGGGTCATCCCTATAGCACAGTGGAGCAGGACGAGATCATCATTGTTCGTTACGCCGGTCGATACCAGCGGGAATCTGGCGTTGACCTGAAGCCAGTTTGTCGACGCTGTCGAGGGTGAATCGCATTGCGCCACGACAACCGAGGAGGTACCGGAGTGCGAACGCGTGCGCCGCCGGGAGGTATCAGGAAGTGGACATTCAAGACTTGCTCGAAAGCGCGGAGGCTCAGACCCGGCTCGAACGAGAGCTAGTCGGACAGCCAATCACCTTCAGCGAATATCTCAATCTGGTCACCAAACAACCCCACATTGCCGATCTTGCCCACGCGCGACTATATCGCATGATTCGTGACGCGGGCGTCACTTCCCATCCCGACCGGAAAACCAACCACTATGCCTTCTTCGAAAACGAGCTGTTCGGCCTTGACGAGGTGTTCCATCACCTGGTCGAGGAATACTTCAATCCGGCCGCCAAACGATTAGACATTCGCAAGCGTATCCTCATGCTCGTCGGTCCGGTTGGCGGCGGGAAGTCGACGATCGTGACGTTGCTCAAACGCGGCCTGGAGCAGTACTCCCGAACCGCGCGAGGGGCGCTCTACGCGATCGACGGCTGTCCCATGTTCGAGGAGCCGCTGCATCTGATCCCGGATAATCAGCGTGAAGAGTTTCGGAAGCGTCTCGGCGTGGCGATCGAAGGCGATCTGTGCCCGCTCTGCCACTGGCGACTCGAGCACGAGTGGGAGGGGCGCATCAGCCAGGTGAAGGTTCGGCGCCTGCTGATCTCGGAGAAGGAGCGCGTCGGCATCGGTACCTTCAAGCCTGCCGACCCGAAGTCACAGGACGTGGCCGAACTGACCGGTCACGTGAATCTCAGTCTCCTGGTCGATTCGCGGTTTGGCGGCGAGGCCGACCCGCGGGTGTATCGCTTCGACGGCGAGCTGAACGTGGCCAGCCGCGGCATCATCGAGTTCATCGAGATGCTCAAGGCCGAGCCGCGCTTCCTCTACGAGCTCAATACGGTGGCTGGCGAGCAGCGGATCAAGGTGCCCCAGTTCGCGCTGGTCTACGTCGACCTCGTCGTGATATCGCACACCAATGAGTACGAGTTCAGCCGGTACTTCAGCGACCCCGCCAACGAGGCCATGGTCGATCGTATCTTCGTCGTGAAGGTACCGTACAACCTGAAGGCGTCAGAAGAGGTCCGCATTTACAAGAAGCTGATCGATCAGGCGAGCCTCACGGTCGATGATCCTTCGGACAGCCTGGCCGGGCTGCGCCGTGTGCACATCGCGCCCCGAACACTGCGCGTCGCCAGCATGCTCGCGGTCCTGTCGCGCCTGGCTCCGTCGAGCCGGCCAAATCTCACGCCGATGGCCAAGCTCAAGCTCTACGATGGCGAGCAGCGCGTCGGCGAATGGGAGCAGAAGCACCTGCGCGAGATTCGCGAGGAGGGCGACGCTGCGAAGGAAGGAATGTTCGGCTTCTCGCCCCGCTTCATCATCAATCGATTGTCCAGCGCACTCGTCTCGGGCGGGAAGAAGTGCATCAACCCCCTGGACGCAATGCGCTCATTGCGTGACGGAATCAAGGCTCAGCACGCCGGGAACCCGAAGGAGATCGAGCGATTGCTTGGCCTGCTCGACGAGGTCCGCAAAGAGTACGACGAGTGGGTCAAACGCGAGGTCCAGCGCGCCTTCGTGTTCGCGTATGAAGACTCGGCCAAGACGATTCTCGATAACTACCTCCGGAACGTGGATGCGTTCTGCAACAAGACGAAGGTACGTGACCCGCTTACCGACGAGGAGGTTCCTCCCGATGAGCGGCTGATGGCCTCGATCGAGGAGCAGATTGGCGTTGCCGGTGACGCGCGTAAGCGGGAGTTCCGCGAAGGCGTCATGCGCTCGGTCGCGAGCTGCGCGATGCGTGGCGTGCCATTCACGCTGACCTCCAACTCGGTTCTGCAGGAAGCGATCGAGAAGAAGCTGTTCGCCGATCTGAAGGACGTCGTGAAGATCACGACGACGAGTCGCACGCCAGACGAGGAGCAGCAGAAAAAGATCGACGCGGTCGTTGCGCGCCTGACCGATCCGTCTCTCCCGGAGGACGAGCGCTACTGCGATCAGTGCGCGCGCGAGCTGCTGAGGTACGCGGGACAGCTTCTGAGTCGCTAGGGACGGATAGCTCGGCAGTCGGATAAAGGTGGTTCGATGGGGACGCCGCGAGAGGAACGGGAGAATCTGATTGGTGGCAATGGCAGGCATTTCGATCTAGTCGAATGGTCACCGGATCTGGGGCGTCGGTCGCGTCGCGATATCGAGCGACACCAGCAGCGCGTGCGCGAGGCGATCAAGGGCAACCTGCCGGAGATCATCAGCCGCGAGGACGTGATTACCTCCGACGGCCAGAAGATCGTGAAGGTTCCGGTGCGTGGACTGGAGCTGCCGCGGTTTCGCTTCGACCCGTACCGCGGTGATCACGCCGGTCAGGGCGACGAGGGCACGCGTGGCCAGGGCGGGACCGGCAGCGGGCGGACGCGGCCAGGAACGGTTCTCGGGCGCAGCGGGGAGGGGGCTGCTGGATCCGGTAAGGAGGCTGGCCAGCAGCCCGGCGTCGACTACTACGAAGCGGAGATCACGGTCGACGAGCTGATCACCCTCGCGTTTGAGGATCTGATGCTGCCAAACCTCCAGGATAAGGGGAAGCAGACACTGAAAGCACCCTCCGTCCGCTTCTCGACGCTGCGCCGCACCGGGCCCCAGGCGAACCTCGATAAGCGCCGGACGCTCATCGAAGCGTACAAGCGAGCAGCACGCGAGGGCACGCCGGGCTGGCAGATCGACCCGACCCAGGACGCGCGCTACCGAAGCTGGGAGATAACCCACGAGCCACAGCGCAACGCCGTGGTCTTCGCGATGCGCGATATCTCGGGCAGCATGGGAGAGTTCGAGGCCTATCTCTGTCGAACGTTCTACACCTGGATGATCCGCTTCCTGCGGCAGACCTACACGGGCGTCGACGTCGTCTTCATCACCTGCCATACCGAGGCGAAGCAGGTCGACGAGGAAGAGTTCTTCCACGCGGGAAGCTCCGGGGGCACGCGGATGGCCTCAGCGTATGAGCTGGCACTCGATCTGGTTCAACGACGCTACGCCCCGTCCGATTGGAATATCTATCCGTTCCTGTTCTCCGATGGCTACAACTGGGGCGATCAGGAATGTGTTGAGCTCGTGCGGCGCTTCCTCAACGTGAGCAACCTGGTGGGATACGGCGAGATTGCAAATTACGGGTACTGGGCCGGGCAGTCGGCCGGCGCGGAGGCCCTCTGGGCGCCGCTCGGGCGGGCCTACGCCGAGGCATTCAGTAACGAACGGCGATTCGTCATGGTGCGGGTCGCGGCCAAGGACGACGTCTGGCCAGCGCTCCGACAATTCATGGGACGGCGGCACGAGGAGCTGGCATCGTGACGACATCGAACCACGACGAACTGCGAAAGGCCATCGCTCATCTGGTCGAGGTCGCGGAGAGGCTGGGACTGCAGCCACCCGACGTGCGCTTCGAGGTCGTGCCGGTCGAGGCGCTCTACGAGCTTGCATCGTATCATTTCCCGGAGCGATTCGCGCACTGGACGCACGGCGCGGCGTACTACCGTCAGAAAACGCGCTATGACTTCGGCCTGGAAAAGATCTACGAGCTGGTGCTCAACACCGATCCATGCCTCGCCTATCTACTGGATACGAACAACCTGGTCGAGCACAAGCTCGTGATCGCCCACGTGCTTGGCCACGCGGACTTCTTCCGCCGCAATATCTACTTTCGCGAGACCGATCGCCACATGGATCAGGCGGCGGCGCGCCACGCCAGGATTGTGCGCGACCTCGAGGAGGAGTATGGCGTCGAGCGCGTGGAGAGGACGTTGGATGCCGCGCTCGCGCTATCATTTCACGTCGATCCGACGGCAGTCGGCTTCCGAGAGAAGACGGTCGCGGAGTACGAGCAGGAGCGGCTGCGGCCACCGCCGGCCCCGTCTACTCCCTACGATGACCTCTGGCAGATGACGAAGCGGGCGGAGCCGCCGGTGGCTCGACCCAAGCGTATTCCCCCGGAGCCCGAGCACGACCTCCTGCGCTTCCTGGCAACCTACTCGCCCGTCCTCGAAGACTGGCAGCGGATGCTCCTCTACATGGTGCGCGAGGAGTGGCTCTACTTCTACCCGAACATGCGCACGAAGGTGATGAACGAGGGCTACGCCTCCTTCTGGCACGAGCGAATTCTGGAGAACGCGGAGCTTTCGCCCGACGAGCACGTCCAGTTCCGCCGCATGCACGTGGGCGTCATCTCCTCCGGTCACCGCTATGCGCTGAATCCGTACGCGGTCGGCTATCGCGTCTGGCGTGACATCGAGCGCCGCTGGGAGCATCCCGAGGACGAGGAGACGTGGTACGGGCAGCGGTTCCGTCGCGAAGGTGGCGAAGGGCTCGCCAAGGTGTTCGCGGTCGCCGCGGCGTATCGCGACTCCGAGTTCATCCGGGAGTTTCTCACCGAAAAGCTCGTCGAAGAGCTCGACCTCTACGTGTACGGCTTCGAAGGAAACACGCGACGCCACGAAGGGGTCTGGAAGGTCGAGGACAAGCCCTGGGAACGCGTACGCGACGCGGTGGTCGACGAGCTGACGAGCCTGGGCATTCCCTCGATCTCAGTGGTTGACGGGGATTATCGAAGCCACGGTGAGCTGCTGCTCGTGCACGACGCCGAGAGCAACCCCTGGCCACTCGACCAGGACTATGCAAAGCGCACGCTCGCGCTCGTCCACCGTCTCTGGGGAAAGCCGGTTCACCTCGAAACCGAGGTCGACGGAAAAAAGCAGCTGCTCAGCGTCGGCGCTTGAGGCGCGTCGGCGCGGACGGGCAGCGCACCGTCAGAGATCCAGCTCCCACGTTTCAGCCACCAGGTCGTGACCGAAGCTGTGATGTGGCTCTTCGTGGACGAGACGGAAGCCGGCCCTGTCGTAGATGTGGCGCGCGGCGACTAAGACGCTCTGGGTCCACAGGGTGATCTTCCGGTAGCCGACCAGTCGTGCGAAGCGCACACATTCATCCACCAGGCGCGAGCCAATACCCATCCCACGGGCCCTCGGCTCGACCAG
This sequence comes from Chloroflexota bacterium, assembly GCA_902810745.1. Classification (GTDB taxonomy): domain Bacteria; phylum Chloroflexota; class UBA6077; order FW602-bin22; family CADDYW01; genus CADDYW01. Next base: position 13,299 of record CADDYW010000102.1, read on the forward strand.
GAGCAGGCGCAGCTTGGCAACCGTGTCTGACTGCTTGACCAGAAAGACCGAGCCGACTGGCTCGCCATCTCGCTCCGCGATCCAGCACCGCTCTCGCTTCGGATCGTGATTCTGGACGAATGATGCCACGATGCCCGCGACCAGCCCCTCGAACTGCTCGTCCCAGCCGTATTCCTGGGCGTAGAGTGCGCCGTGCCGATACACGACCCAGCCCAGGTCGCCCGGGTAAGGAGGCCGCAGCAGATACGGCGGACTGACTTCCGAGCGTGTTCCAAGCAGCTCTTCGATGGTGCGCATTGCTCCGACGAGGCGCTCCTGCTCGGGAACGGGTAGCGCGCCGAGCAGAGCGCCAATCTGATCGTGCGCACGCGCGTCCAGCGGGGCAAAGACCTCCTGGCCCTGCACGGTCAGCGACAGGAGCGTCTGTCGGCCGTCGGCGTCGGAAGGCTGCTTGTCGATCAGCCCGCGCCGGGCAAAGCCACGCAGGATGCGGCTCAGATAGCCCGCGTCCAGTCCGAGCTCCCGGCTGAGCTGACTCGCGGTGGTCGTACCCTGGTGCGCTAGCTCGTACAGCACCCGCACCTCGGTCAAAGAAAACGGACTCTCCAGGTACCCTTCGGTGAGAACGCCAATCTGTCTGGTGTAGAACCGATTGAACTGCCGCACCGCCGCAATCCGCTGGTCGAGGTCGGTCTGCGTCATCGACGTTACCCCCTGAAGCGTGCTCTTGAATGAGTGCCATTATCAACTATCAAGTTGCCATTGTCAACTATATTTCTGGCATCGCCAGGGGGCGTTTCTCGGGGGCGCGTGAAAAGTACTCCGCGGATCAGCTTTCCACGCACCCCACCCTAAACCCTCGACTGATCCGCGACCAGCTTCTCGACCGTCGCGCGGAGAGTACGACCGGTATCGCGGGATTCGGGATGCTCGCGCGCTAGCTCGGTCTCGCCGACCCAGCGAAAGAGGTTGGCGGCGGCGCGGTGATACCCCGGCGAGAGCCCCAAGTACTCGAGCGTGGCAGCGATCTCTTCCATCTCGCTGACCCAGCGTCGGGACTTCGAGGGCATGCCGGGCACCGCGCGTTCGAGCCACGCGCGCAGCTCCGTCTGGCTGCTCTCGAACTCGGCCAGGAGGGGATCGAGCAGGTCGAGCTTCGCCGCGGCGAGTAGCAGCTCGGTCCCGAGCGCGCTCAGGCCCTTGGTCAGCGCGGCGTAGCACATCTTGATGCCTGATGCCTGGCCGATCTCCTGACCGATTGGTCGAACGTCCAGACCAGCGGTACGAAAGGCAAGGAACTCGTCAACCCACGGGCCCGACGCGTAGAACCGTGGGCCACGGCTCTCGGTTGGCGGGCTGCCGATAATCCCAGCGTCGACGACGTGGCCGCCGGCGCTGGACACCACCTCGCCGATCTCTCGCACGGTCCGGGGAGCCAGGGCGTTGCATTCGACGAACGTGACCGGGCGGTCGCGCCCAGCCAGACGGCAGGCCACCTCGCTCGCCAGGATCGGCGCCGCCGCCGACGGCAGCACGGAGAAGATCGCATTCGCCTCCGCGACGACCCGATCGAGGCTCCCGACGTCCTCGATCCCGGCCGCTCGCGCGAGCGACGCGGTCCGCTCGCTTCGTCCTTCCAGGCTCGTGATGACGCGGAGGCCGTGCCGCGCGAGCACCCGCCCGATCGCGTGGCCCATCTCCCCCGGACTGAGAATCGCAACGGTTTTTGGCGTCGCCATCTGCTCACCCTCCGGAATTTTCTACGAGCCAGCATATCACGCGATGGTTCCTCGACGCCGCCAGTGTCCTGCCACCGATGAGCCCGGATTGAATCCACGGTGGCGGCGTGGTAGGCTCATCGCCGGGATCGATCGGCTCGACGCGAGCCTCGCGGATGGCGATGGGCAAGCCGCGTGATGCAGTCGTGAGTGATGCCTGCGGATGGATCAGAGCACGCAACGTCTGTTCGAGATGTACCCCTGGATGGCTCTCTGTCGGGAGCTCGAGCGCGCCAGTGCGCGCGCCAATCCGCGCTGGTTTCCGGCCGAGGGCGAAGAGGCGACGATCGTCGGGACATTTTACGGGCTGCGCCCGGACGACGTCGCCGCGCCACACTATCGTGGACCGTTGATCGTCTACCTGATGCGCGGCGCCAGCCTGGATCGTCTGGTCGGTCAGGTGCTTGGCAAGGTCAACGGATATACGAAGGGGCGGTCGGCGCCATTCAGCGGTCCGGTCAGCCTGAACGTCGTGCCGTGGGTCGCGGCCGATCTCGGGACCAGCATTTCGGTCGCGACTGGCGCCGCCCTGAGCTTCGCCTACCGGCGTGAAAAAGGAGAGGCCGACGACCGGGTCGCGGTCGTGTCGTTCGGGGATGGCACCGCCAACCGGGGCGACTTCCACGAGGCGATCAACCTCGCGGCGGTGTGGAAGCTCCCCATCGTGTTCGTCTGCCAGAACAACCAGTACGCGATCTCACTGTCCTTGCCGACCTACGTCGCTGGTCCGTCGATCGCGGCGCGCGCGGCTGGCTACGGTATCCCCGGCGCGGTCGTCGACGGGAACGATGCGCTCGCCGTGAACGACGCGGTCCAGTCGGCGGTCTGGCGCGCGCGAGCCGGCGAGGGACCGTCGCTGATCGAGGCCCAGACCTACCGTCTGGCCGGCCACTGGGCCGAGGACACGGCGACCTACCGTCCGCCGGAGGAGCTCGCGATCTGGACCGAGCGCGATCCACTTCCGCGCGCCCGCCAGCGGCTGCTGGCGGACGGCTACGACGCCGAGGCGCTGGCGGCCGTGGAAAGCCGTGCCCGCGAGGAGGTGGAACGAAGCTTCGCGCGGGTGCGCGAGCTGCCGGACGTCGGAGCGGGTGAGCTCGGACTGAACGAGGTCTTC
>CADDYW010000103.1 GCA_902810745.1 Chloroflexota bacterium
TCTCAGGCGGTCGGGGTGGCACATCGGAAATCTTCGCCCTTCGTCAAGGTCGTGGGCCGCGGGATCGAGTGCGACGGCCGCGTCCCAAATGCGTCCACCCATCAATTTCTGCTTGACACACCACTAGCCGACCAGGCCTCATTCGGAAGCGATCGCTGCTCGGTCACGCTCTCCTCCTCACGTCAACAGGCAGAATTGAACGGGGTGGGTAACGTGATGAGCCTGACGACCAGAGAATGGTCCGTACGAGCGGCTCACGAACCATCCCTGCGACGAGCTGACGAATGATCAGGCAGACGAGACTGGTCTCCGCTCCGGATCAGCACGCCCGGGAAGCCGCGAAGCACGGGATCAGGATCCGATCATGATCCGCCACGCGCACCACGCCAGGCCGATGCACCGGGGCGCGCTGTGCGCCTCAGGTCGCGTGTCGGACGGCGTCGATCGCCGCCGGATTCTCCAGGCTTGACAGGTCTCCAAGGTCCGACTGTCCGAGGTAGGCCGCGCGAACCAGTCGCCGGAGCATCTTGGCGTTGCGCGTGCGCGGCAGGTCGTCCACGAACCGAACGTCCTCGGGCCGCAGGGCTCGGCCGAGCTGCGCGGTGATCTGGTCCTTGATCGCGGCCCGAAGCCCCTCGCTCGGCGCCTGGCCCGGGCGCAGGATTGCCAGGACGACCAGCGCCTCGCCTTTGACCTCGTGCGGCACGCCGATGGCGACGGCCTCCCGAACGGCTGGGTGCGAGACCGCGGCCGATTCGACCTCGGCCGGCCCGACGCGCTTGCCGGCTAGCTTGATCGTGTCGTCGGAGCGCCCGAGGATGTACCAGGCGCCATCCTCGTCGACCATCGCCCAGTCGCCGTGCACCCAGACGTTTGGCCAGCGCGACCAGTAGGTCTGGAGATAGCGCTCCGGGTCCTGCCAGAAGCCACTGGTCATACCGACCCACGGCTGGCGAATCACCAGCTCGCCGACGGCACCCCGGATGGGCTTGCCGTCCTCGTCGACGACGTCGGCATCCATGCCGGGGACGGGGCCGGCAAATGCGCACGGCTTCACCGGCGCGATCGTCAGGCCACCGACGATGCCGCCGCTGATCTCCGTCCCTCCAGAATAGTTGATGATCGGGCACCGCTCGCCGCCGACGGTCCGGAAGAGCCACCACCAGGGATCCGGATTCCACGGCTCGCCGGTGGATCCGAGGGCGCGCAGACTGGAGAGGTCGTGGCGACGGACCCAGTCGTCGCCGTGCGTCATCAGGGAGCGAACCGCGGTGGGCGAGATGCCGAGCACGGTCGCGCGATGATGCTCGACCAGCTCCCACAGTCGGTCGGGACGCGGGTAGTCGATCGCGCCTTCGTACAGGAAGAGTGTCGCCCCCAGTGTCAGTCCGCCCGCGATGGCCCAGGGGCCCATCATCCAGCCGAGATCAGTCAGCCAGAACAGAACGTCGTCGGCCTGGAGATCGAAGCAGTGAGCCAGGTCCTGCGTCGCCTTGATCGGGAAGCCGGCGTGGACGTGGACGGCGCCCTTGGGACGGCCGGTCGTGCCCGACGTGTAGATGATCATGTAGGGATCGTCGGGGCGCGTCTGCAACGTCGTGAGGCTCGGGCTCGACCTCCCCAGCAGATCATCCCACGCGACGACGCGGCTATCCGCGGGCACGTCGGTCCGCGCCAGGCGACGGTACATGATCACGTGCTCGACCGATGGTGCCTGACTGGCCGCTTCCAGTGCCGCCGTCCCCATGGGAACGACGTTGCCCCGGCGGAAGAAGCCGTCGGCGGTGATCAGCACGCGGGCACCGCAGTCGGCGAGGCGCGATGCGACGGCCGGTGCGGCGTAGCCGGAGAAGCAGGGGATGAAGATCGCGCCGATCTTTCCACAGGCGAGCGTCGCGGCGACGACCTCGGGCACCATCGGCATATAGATGCCGACGCGGTCCCCTGGTCCGATGCCAAGGTCCCGCAGACCGTTGGCGAGTCGATTGGTCATCTCGGCAAGCTCGGCATAGCCGAGCCGGCGGACGGCGCCGTCCTCCCCTTCCCAGGCAATCGCGATCCTCCCGGCGTCCGCGTTGCTGGAACGAGCACCTGGGTCGGCGACCGCCGGTGTCACAGTGCCAGGATGTGCCTGCTCGCCGCGTCGTTCCTTCCCCGTGTCAGTAGAGCTCGGGGGCGCCGAGAGGTGACGATCGAGCGCGTTGTGCACGTAATTGTATCTGGCGCCGACGAACCAGCGCGGCCATTGCGGCCCCTGGCTCAGATCGAGAACCTGGCGATAGGGCTGATAGAACTCGAGTCCGAGGTCACGAACCACCGCGTCCCAGAACCAGGCGATGTCGGCGACCGACCGACGGTGAAGCTCGGCCAGGTTTTCGATGCCGTGACTGGCCATGAAGCGTCTGAGCCGGCTACGATTCAGATACGCATCCGAGGGAGACCAGGCGAACGGATTGTTCTCCAGGAAGCGACTCTCTGGCTGCGCCGCCGCGTGTTCGGGCATCGTCGATCCTCCGTGCCGTTCGAGTCGACGACCGGTTCGCCGGGGCATTGATCCGCCGGCCGCGTGGTCGCCTCTTTCAGCATGCCACAGATCCGTCAGAATCGAAAGCCCGCGATTCTGGCTGGTCGACGCGGCCCGGCCGTCGGCGGAGTCCCCGATGCGCGCGGTCACGCTCCGCCGGAGGGCGTGGGAGGACCGGGGCTGGTGGCGGCGGTGGCAGTGCCGCGCAGCAGGATGGCCACGGCGGTCGCGGTCGCCTGGCTCGAGAGGTTTGAGGTCGTCGCGGTCGCACGTACTGACTGGTCGACCGCGGTCGCCGTTGCCTGGATCGAGAAGGCAACGGCCGTGGCCGTCGCGCGAGCGGATTGATCGACCGCGGTGGCAGTTCCCTGCACCGCCTGATCGATCGCGGTTGCCGTGCCCTGGACTGACTGGTCGATGGCCGTGGCGGTTCGCTGGACCGACTGGGCGACCGCCGTCGTCGTTGCCCGCGAGGACAGGGCGACCGCCGTCGCCGTTCCCTGGTTGGCGCGCGCCTCGGCGGTCGCGCTCGCGGCGACCGAGGGATCGCCAACCGTCGCGGTGGGCCGGTCGGCAATGGCCGTTCGGGTCGCTTCCTCCCGCTGCGCTTGACTGGTGGCCAGACTCTCGAGGGCGACGGTAGTTCCAATCGCCCGCGTCAGAGCGGTCATCGTCGCGGGCAGGGCATCGGTCGGGGTCGAAGTCGCGGTATTCGGCGCCGTCGGGGTTGCCACGCGGGTCGGCGTGAGCGTGGGTACCGGAACCGGGCTGGGCACGGCCGGACGGGACGTCGGGGTGCTTGCGCCCGCCGCCGCGGCGTACTGCCCCAGGTTCGCCGACGCCTGGCGAATCGCGTCGCCGAGGCCCGCGCAGGCTGACACGGCGCTCGTGAGGACGACGAGCAGGAATAGATCGACCACACCACGACGCCAGTGGTCGAAGGTCAGCACACGACCCGCCTCGAGCGCAAGGCGACGGGCACTCTCACCTGATCCAGCCTCGTGATCCGAACTGCCGATCCAAGCCAGTGAAGAAGTGTACTGGATTGCCCCGTGGCCTGCAATCACCAAGGTGGCTCATCTACCCTGGCGGATGGGCGTCGCCCGCCCCGATCCAGGATGCGGCCCGCGGCGCCACGGCTGGATCGCCGCGGGAGCGACGCCCACTAGCCGAAAGTCGAGGTGGTGACCTGCTCATGGTGGTGATGGCAGCGTCACCGTCCGGCGTTACGCTGCAATCGTACATCACGCGATTGGCCGTGGGCCATCGCCGAGGAGAGACATCAACATGACAGATACGGGACGTACGAGTGGCGTACTGGCCACGCTTTCGGACGAGCTGGCGGCAGCAGTGACACGGGCGGCGGAGACCGTGGTATCGGTCGACGCACGGCGACAGCGGCCAGCCACGGGTATCGTCTGGCCCGCGGGCTCGGGCATCGTGGTGACCGCCGACCACGTGATCGAACGCGAGCAGGACATCACCGTGATTCTTCCGGATGGGAAGAAGGTCCAGGCAACCCTGGCCGGGCGCGATCCAGGTACCGATGTCGCGGTGCTGCGCCTGGGCGAGGGCGCCGCGCCGACGCCCGCGAATCTCGCGCCACCGGACTCCCTCAAGGTCGGACACATCGTCCTGGCACTTGGGCGGCCGTCTGGATCGATCATGGCAAGCTTTGGTATCGTCAGCGCACTTGGCGGCACCTGGCGAACCGAGCGTGGTGGTATTGTCGAGGGGTACGTCCGGGCGGACGTTACCCTTTATCCGGGCTTCTCCGGCGGCCCACTCGTGGACGTCCAGGGGCGCGTCGCGGGCCTGAACAGCTATTATCTGGCGCGCGGACAGGAGCTGGCCATCCCATCCGGGGCGCTCGGCGCGATCGTTCAGACCTTGCTCACGCAGGGGCGCGTTCGCCGCGCCTACCTGGGCGTCACCACGCAGCCGGTGCGACTGCCCGATTCGCTTCGCCAGACGCTCGCGCTGCCGCAACGCGCCGGGCTCATGATCGTCGGGGTCGAGGCCGCGAGCCCGGCGGAGAAGGCGGGTCTGCTGATCGGAGACGTGCTCGTCGCGGTGGCCGGGCGCGCCGTGGAGAACCCCGAGGATCTCCAGGCTGCGCTGCTGCCGACGCTGGTCGGTCAGCCGACGGGCGCCGTGATCATTCGCGGGGGGCAGCGTCAGGAGGTCAGCGTCACGCCCGGGGAGCGGTCCTAGAGCGCGGGGCGGTATGAATGAGCTGGCAGCCGTCCAATCCCCTCTCCCTCTGGGAGAGGGTAAGGGTGAGGGTCGCAGACCGTGCGCCGCGGATCCACGCCCTCACCCCGGCCCTCTCCCACGGGGAGAGGGAGACAGCCGTCTGCCCGATAGTTCAACCTTTCTGCTCGATGCTATAGCGCAGCGAATCCACGCCCCTCGAGGTATGATTTTATGTCGACAGTTCTTGATCGGCTGGCCACGTCGAGCCAGGTCGCGGACGAGCTCGCGGCACTGGCCCGTCAGGTGCAGTCGAGCGTCGTCGTCGTGCGTGGTACCCGGTCCGGCGGTGGCTCGGGGGTCGTCTGGAGTGAAGACGGGTTGGTGATTACCAACCACCACGTTGTACCCGGTGATGGTGCCGAGATCGAGCTCCCGAGCGGAGACCGGTTTCCGGGCCGAGCCGTTGCCCGCTCGTACCACGATGACCTCGTGGCGATCCAGGTTGGCGCCGGGTTTCGCGGTGCCGTCCAGCCCGCCACGGTCGGCGACTCCTCGCAACTGCGCCCAGGCGAGCTGGTCGTCGCGGTTGGCAACCCGCTGGGCGAGCGAAACGCGATAACCCTCGGCATGGTCAGCGGCGTGCCGAGGAACGGTGTCGTGGACGGCCAGCGCGAGGTCATCCACGTCGCGATTACCCTGCGTCCAGGCAATTCCGGCGGAGCACTCGCCGACGTTCATGGACGGGTGGTTGGTATCCCGCACATGGTGGTTGGGAACGGCGCCGCGCTGGCCGTGCCGAGCACCGTCGTCGAACGGCTCTTGCACGGCGTGGCCGCGGACCGTCCGCATTTCGGGCTTGCCCTACGCCCGGTCGAGCTGCCTGCGCCGCTGGTGAGCCAGCACCGGCTGTCGTCGACGACCGGCCTGCTCGTGATCGACGTCGAGTCTGACAGCCCTGCGGACCGGGCCGGGATGGGACTTGGCGACGTTCTGGTCAGGGCGAGCGGTATGCCCGACGTCGTCGCCCAGCTCCGCCAGGCGGCCGTCGGCGTGCCAACCAGGTTTGCGGTGATCCGTGGGGGTACCCTGCGCTGGCTCGAGGTCACACCGCGAGCTGCCTGACCACGACGACGGCGATGGTCGGCATTCCAACCGGCCATGTGGCACAATCTTCAGTGACGGTGACGCCGCGCGCGAACGTCACCGCGATCGACGGCGCGACCGACTGCGGGGCGCGTGCGCGTGGCGTTGCCGGGGGAACGTGGAGCTCGGTCCGATGAGAGAGCATGAAGCGCGTGTTGATGGCGGGCGAGGATCCGAGCTCCACGTCATCGTCGTCGCACGCCAGCCCATCGCGCGGGCGGGCCTTCGGGGACTGCTGGCCGAGCTCGCGAACGCCGTCGTTGTCGGCCAGGCGACGGGCGTGGACCAGGCGGCCACGATCGCGGTCGACCTGCATCCGGACGTGGTGCTGGCGTCGTGGGAGGCGGGAGGCGTGGAGGAGATGCTGGCGCTTGCCGAGGCACTGGGTGCCCTGGGCATTCCCCTGGTCCTGCTGGGAGACACGCCAGGTCCGGCCGACCTGAGCGCCCTCCTGCGCGCGGGCGTGCGTGGCTTTCTGCTGTCCGACGCGGCCGCGGCTGACGTCGGTGCCGCGCTCGAATGCGTCGCGCGCGGCTTCCTCGTCCTGGACCCCTTGCTGGGGCGCGCGCTACCGCCCGTCGCCGCGACGCCGCTGAGCGACGAGCCCGAGGTGCTCGGGCCATTGACCGACCGCGAGCGCGAGGTTCTGCAGCTCGTAGCACTGGGCCTGCCCAACAAGGCCATCGCTCGCCGGCTGAACGTGACCGAGCACACCGTGAAGTTCCACGTCGGCTCGATCCTGGCCAAGATGGGGGCGTCGAGCCGCACCGAAGCGGTGACGCGGGCCGCGCGGCAGGGGCTGCTCGTGCTGTAGATCCCCCAAGGGCGGATTATGTCGCGCGGGAGCGTGTCTCCTGCCTACCGGTGGATGGCGGCAGACGAGCTGCCGCCCAACGAATCGGCCTGGTGGCGGCAGACGCGGCACCGGTGAATCACCCAGGCTAGCCCTTCAGCCCGGTCAGCGTGATCCCCTGGATGAAGGTCCGCTGGGTCAGGAAGAACAGGATGATCACCGGAACGGTGAGTAGCGTCGAGGCGGCCATGAGCTGACCCCACTCGGTCCCGTACTGGGTGTTGTACTGCTGGAGCCCGAGCGAGATCGTGTAGGTCGACTGATCGGTCAGGTAGATGAGTGGCCCGAGAAAGTCGCCCCAGGCGCCGAGAAATTGCAGGAGCGCGACCACTGCCAGCGCCGGGCGAATCAGCGGTAGTGCAACTGACCAGAAGATCCGGAGCTCCGAGGCGCCGTCGATCCGTGCCGCGTCGGACAGCTCCATCGGCAGCGTCATCATGAACTGGCGCAGGAGGAAGATGTAGAAGGCCGAGCCGAAGAATGACGGGACGATGATCGGCAGAAACGTGCCGACCCAGCCGATGGTCCGAAAGACGATGAACAGCGGAACCAGCGTCACCTCGAACGGTAGCAGCATCGTCGCCAGGGTCAGGACAAACAGGACATCGCGCCCCGGCCAGCGCACACGGGCGAGCCCGTAGGCGACGAGCGAGCACGAGCAGACGACCCCGATTACAGTGAAGGCACAATAGATCAGCGAGTTCCGGAGATAGAGAAGAAACGGGATCGTCGTCAGGGCCAGGTGATACTGCTGGAGCGTGATCGGGTCGGGAATCCAGCGCGGGGGAAACAGAAAGATCTGCGGATCTGTCTTGAGCGAGGTCGAGAGCAGCCAGATGAACGGGACCAGAAAGACGATGCCCAGCGCGATCAGGACGAGATGGATCAGTGCCCGGCGCAGTGCGCGAGTCGTCCCGTAACGGTGCGTGGCGATAGATCTGGTGACCGCGATGGACATTCTCTCTTCTCCTCCTTCTTCCTGCCCGCGTGTCGTCCCTGCTGCTCAGCGCGTCTCGCCGCTCTGGTAATACACCCACCGGCTCGACGTGCGAAACAGGATGAACGTCAGGATGAAGATAATCACCGTCGCGGCCCAGGCCATCGCCGACGCGTAGCCCATCTTGAAGTCGAAGAAGGCAGCACGGTACAGAATCAGTCCGAAGACGGTGAGCGAGTCCGCGGGATTGCCCGTGCCTCCGGTGATCACGTAGGGAATCGTAAAGAACTGGATACCGGCGATGATGCCGATGATGAGCTCGAAGAAGATCACTGGCGTGATCATCGGGAGCGTAATATTCCAGGTGCGCTGCCAGGCGTTGGCGCCGTCGACCTGCGCGGCGTCGCGCAGATCCTGGGGGACGTCCTGGAGGCTTGCCAGGAAGATCAGCATCGTGTTGCCGATGCTTCCCCAGAGACTGATCATCACGACCGAAGGTTTCGACCACGCCGTGGACGCGAGCCAGCCGGGACCCGGTACTCCGACGAGCGACAGCAGCCAGTTCGCGACGCCATACTGCGGATTGAGAAACCAGACCCAGAGCAGCGACGTGGCGACGGCCGGGACGAGCACCGGGAGATAGAAAAGCGTGCGATAGATCGACATCGCACGGACTTTGAGATTGAGCAGCAGCGCCACGGCGATGCTCAGCGCGATATTCAGCGGGATCCAGAGGATCATGTAATAGAGCGTGTTGTAGATCGCGGTGAGCATCTTGGGATCTCTGGCAAGCTGCTCGTAGTTGCCCAGGCCGATGAACGTGGGAATCTGGAGCAGGTCGTACTGGGTGAGGCTGTAATAGAAGGATGCGAACGTCGGATACACGATGAACGCGAGAATACCGAGAATCCAGGGCGAGGTGAACAGGAGCCCCGTCCGTAACGGCCGTGAGCGAACCCAGAGCGATCGTCGACGTCGCCGTGTCGCGGTGGGTTGTCGCTGGCTGGTCAGTTCCACCATGCGGGTGTCCTCCACGGAGATGCTGAACGCCTCCCCCACGCCCCGGCCGCCCGGGCGAGCGGCCGGATCGACGTGTCAGCGGCGGTTATGATCGTTCCCGAACGGGTCGACACGCTCGCCCCGGACCGGCACGGGAGACGGGGCGGCGATTCAGCACTCCGGATTTGTCACTTGAACCAGCCATCCTTTTCGAGCTGGTCATTCACCGTCTTGGCGACCTGGTCCAGTGCGTCCTTCGGCGAGACCTTGCCGTACATGGCGTTGCTCGTCGCCGTCGCCAGCTCATTCCAGAGCAGGTTCCCCTCGGGAATAACCGGTCGATAGTGGCTGTTGGGAAGCAGCTGGGCGAAGATTGCCTGGTTGCCCGAGCTAAAGGCGGGATCCTTCAGGGCGTTGACGCGCGTCGGGTCGTGATTCGTCGCCTTGCACCACTTCAGCATCTCCTCCTCATTGGTGATGAAGGATGCCAGCGCGAAACCGTTCTCGACGTTCTTCGATCCCTTCGGGATCGTCCAGGACCATCCGCCAGACCAGGTCGTCGGCTGGACGTCCGGCGGGTGCGGGAACTCCATGATGCCGTACTTGAGATCCGGCGCGTACTGCTGGATCTGCGAGATCTGCCAGTTCCCGTTGGGATCCATCGCGACCAGCCCCGCGATGAACGGCGACTGGGCGCCCTGCCCGAACGCCGAGGCGAAGCTGACCATATTCTCTTCGCCATACTTCTTGGCGAATCCGACCAGCCAGGTTAGTGCCTCGACGATCTTCGGATCGTTTGGAGTAACCTTCTGGGTCTTCTCATCGTAGAAGCTGCCGCCCCAGACCCAGCCCCAGGTATAGAGCCAGCCCTGATCCATCGTCGGGATCAGACCAAAGCGCTTGTACTGATTACCCGATTTCTCGGTAAGCTTGTCGGCGACCTGCGCCAGGTCGTCGGGCGTCTTCGGGAGCGTTGTGATTCCGGCCGCGTCGAAGAAGTCCTTGCGGTAGTACAGTGCGCGCGCGTCGGTGTCGATCGGCAGGGCATAGAGCTTACCGCGGAGGCTGGCCTCCTGCCAGGCGAAATTCAGGTACTGCTCGGAGGAGATTCCCGCGGACTTGGCCATGTCGGTGAGATCGTTCAGCGCTCCCCGGAAGGCGAACGAACCGACGATGAACCGGTCGAACTCGGCGACGTCGGGCGGCTTACCGCCGGCGATGGCGGTTAGGAGCTTCTCGTTCTCCTGGCTTCCCGAGCTGGTCGGGACGTAGTCGGCTTCGACCTTGTAGTCAGGGTTCTTGGCGATGAAATCGTTGATGACCTCGGCGAAGGCGTTGTAATCATTCTGGGTGTAATTATGCCAGAGGAGGACGCTCTTCGAGCCGGAGCCCTTCGCGATCACGACCGGGGTGGGAAGCGGCGTCGGCGTTGGGCTTCCGGGCAGGGGGGTTGGGGTTGGTGCGAGCGCCTGTGGCTGCGCGGTCGGCGTCGCCGCGGGCGCTGCCGAGCTACACGCGGCGACGAGGGCGGTCACGCCCGCGATTCCGAGGCCGGTGCACAGCTGGCGACGCGAGAGTCGGACTGAACTCCATCGTTCCATTTTGACTCACCTATTCTCTTCACCAACGGCGCTCTCCTGGTCGGCCACGATCTGGAGATCGCGCCGTGGGCCTATCAGGCAGGGGCAGCGTCCGTTTTCGTCACCAGGTGGACCACGTCGACGGAGTCAGTGTCAGGGCCCCACCGCGGATTCCACGTGTCTGTGCCTGGTCCCTCCTTTCTTCGCCTCGATGGCCTCTGACGTGAACCGCCGATTGGCCCTGATGATCTGCTCCGGACGCTACCGAGTTGGTTGCTGCTGACCAATCGTTGTTTCTCACTTCCTACCCTACGGCGTTGCTCGTGGGACTGTCAATATTTTCGGGCAACCGGAGTGAAGCGGTCCAACCTGGCCGCTCGCCTTCCCCCGCGGATGGTGAAAGCTCCGGACCGACCCGACTGTTCGCGCGCGGCCGCGAGCGTTACAATAGCGATACCGCCGGCCGGCAGGTCGCCTCGGCATTCTCATCTGAACGGGAGGATCGCATGCGTTACGGGTCGATACCGGGCGTCGAGAAGCGCGTCTCACGCCTGGTGCTGGGAAGCATGGTCTTCGGGGTCGAGCCCGAGCGCTACGCCAACACGGTCAAGCTGCTCGATCGGTTTGTCGAAGCCGGGGGCACAACCGTCGACACGGCGCGCGTCTACGGGCGAGGATCGAGCGAACGCGCCTTCGGTCAATGGCTCAAGGAGCGCGAATGCCGCGACCGGATCGTCGTGATCGGCAAGGGTGCCCATCACGACAGCCTGACCTTCGAGCGGCGCGTCAACCCGGCGGCGATTCACGAGGACATTCAAACGAGCCTGCGAGAGATGCAGCTCGACCAGATCGACATCTACATCCTGCACAAGGACGATCCGGACGTTCCCGTCGGCCCGATCGTCGAGGCGCTCAACGAGGAGGTCGCGGCGGGACGGATCAAGGTCTTCGGGGGCTCGAGCTGGTCTCACCAGCGAATCGCCGAGGCGAACGCCTACGCGGCGGAGCACGGCCTGCAACCCTTCACCGTCAGCAGTCCGAACCTGGCGCTGGCCGTGCCGAACGAGCCGATGTGGGTTGGCTGCATCTCGATCGCGGGCGACCCCGAAGCCCAGGCGTGGTACGCCAGGACCCGGATGCCGATCTTCGCCTGGTCATCGCAGGCGCGTGGCTTCTTCAGTGGACGGTACTCGCCCGAGATGACCGAAGGCGCGACCCAGGATGCCCAGAACGTCATTCGGACGTACTACTCCGCGGCGAACTGGGAGCGTTATCGCCGGGCGAGCGAGCTGGCGAAGGAGAAGGGACGCAGCCGCTCCCAGATCGCGCTGGCCTGGGTGCTGCATCAGCCACTGGAGATCTATGCCTTGATTGGCCCGGCGACCGTCGATGAGCTGGACGATTGCCTTGCCGCGCTCGAGGTCGAGCTGACCCCCGACGAGGTCGCCTGGCTCAACCTCGAAGGCGAGCGCGTCCACGTGCCTCTCGCCCGCTGACCCGGCACCGAGCGCCGGACCCGTCCCCCCTGGGAGACGGGTCCGGATTGGCCAGATCGACCGTCGCTCGAGCGGTTCCAAGTCGAGGACGCGCCGATGCGTGGTGCTGCTCAGCGCGCGCGTCGGCGAGGGATCCCTGGCTCGGCGCGGCGGAGCTCAGAGCTCTTTCGCCGATGCTCGGGGCGGAACCGGATCACTGGCCCATCGCCTTGAGCTGTCGCAGAACCGGTTCGCCTTCCTTCCGCAGCGTCGCCGCGACGTCCTTCAGCACCGTCGCCGGCTCCTCCTTCGAGACGATGATTCGGTCGATTCCCTTGCCAATGATCTGATCGCCATTGGGAATGCCGACGCGGGCCCAATCCTGCGGCTGCGTCTTCTCGAGCTGCTTCACCGCGGTCTGGAAGTTGGGGTGCTGCTTGTAGAACTGGGCCATCTGATCGCTCTCGATCGCCTTTTTGCGAACGGGCATGTAGCCAGTTGTCTGGGACCAGTAGATCGTGCTGTCGTCGCCGGTCGCGAAGTTGATCCACTGGAAGCCGGCCGCCTGCTTTTCCTGGGACGACGTCGCGAGGATGCCCATGCCCGAGCCACCGGTGCAGCAGCCGAACTGCTTCTTCTTCGGCAGGAACGCGGTGCCGACCGGGAACTTGGACGTCTTCTCGATCGTCGCCAGCGACGCGGTCGAGGCCATCATCGTCGCGCCGAGGCCGTTGGTGAAGTCGACGACGATGTCCTTCGGAGTCGATGCGACCTTGTACTTCCAGACGAGGTCGCTGAAGAGCTGACCCGCCTCGATCGCGGGCGGCTGGTCGATGGTGATGTTGTACTGATCGTCCGAGTACCGCCCACCGTACTGCCAGACGACCGGCTGGAAGACCCAGGCAACGTAGGAGGCATCGTTTGGGCTCTCGAAGGCGGCGACGGTGAGCTTGTCTCCATCGCGCTTGACCAGCTTGTCGCTCCAGCTGATCAGATCGTCCCAGGTCTCGGGCGCGCTGTCGAGGCCCGCCTTGGCGAACATGTCCTTGTTGTAATAGAAGAGTGGCGTACTGCGCGCGAAGGGAATCCAGTACACGTTGCCACTGCGTGTCCCCTCGTTGATGAACGAGTCGACGTAGTCAGACGGCTTGACGTTGGCCTCGGCCATGAAGGGATTCGCGGGTACGAGCAGCTTACCCAGCCAGAACTTCTGCCACCAGACGTCGGATAGCAGGCTGACGTCGGGAGCCTGTTTCGCCGCGAGCGCGGCGGAGAGCTTCTGGGCTGTCTGCTCGTAGGAGCCCTGGAACTGATAATCGAGAACGATCTTATCCTGGCTCTTGTTGAAGCGATTCGCCAGCTCCTGCTCGGCTTTGCCATTGTCGCCGCTGAACGATCCCCAGTAGCTGATCTTGAGCTGGCCGGCCTTGGCCGATCCTCCCTGGGCAGTGGGCTGTGCCGCGGCAGCACTCGTCGGAGCGCTGGTCGGGGCCGCGGTTGGCTGCGCTGCCTGACCGGACTGGGAGGCCGGCTGCGCGGCGGACGTGCTACCGCCGCTCGGCGCTGCCCCACCGCCACACGCCTGGACGAGCAAGCCGACCGAAGCCAGTCCGACGGCTGCTCCCAGGCCGACGAGAAATCGACGGCGGGAAAGACGAGGATCCAGGGTTGACATGACGCTACTCCTTCACACAGCTCGATTGATCTGTCGGCACGCGATCCGCCGGCGCGCTGGACGAGCGGTCGTCCCGTCGCGCGCGGCACCAGGGAGATCCGCGGACCGCCGCGAAGCCCGGGGCGACCCGGGATCCGGCTGGCCCGCCCGCGCCAACGGGGCGTGCACGCTATCCTTTGAGCGCGCCGGCCGAGATGCCCTCGACGAGATACTTTTGGGTCCAGACGAAGAGCACGAGCAGTGGCACGACCACCATGACCGTCGCCGCCATCACCTGCCCCCACTGGGTATTGCCCTCCTGATCGAGCAGGAACGAGATTCCGACGGGAAGCGTTCGCATCTCCTTCGTCGTCGTCGCGATCAGCGGCCAGAGATAATCATTCCAGCGACCAACCGCGGTCAGCAGCAGCAAGGTCACGACGATGGGCTGCGACATCGGCAGCACCACCTGCCAGAGAATTCTCAGGTGGCCCGCGCCGTCCACGCGCGCGGCTTCCAGAACCTCTCGGGGCAGGGTCAGGAAATGCTGCCGCAGCAGAAAGGTACCGAACGCGATTCCTGCTTCGGGAAGAACCAGTGCCTGGTAGGAATTGATCCAGCCGAGCGAGCCGAGCGTCAGGTAGTTGGGTAGGATCGTCACCTGCGGTGGGATCATCAGCGCGGCCAGGATGATCAGGAAGACCAGGTCTCGCTTGGGAAAACGCAGGTAGGCGAGCGCGTACGCACTGAAGATGCCGTTGAGCATCTTCGCCAGCGTTCCGAAGAAGGTCATGATGATGGTGTTCACGTAGAAGCGCCCGAAAGGCGCTATCTGCCACGCCTCGACGTAGTTTTCCCACCGAAAGCGCGCTGGAATCCAGACTGGCGGAAAGGTGTAGATTTCTGGCAGGCTCTTGACCGACGCCAGGAGCATCCAGAGCAAGGGAAGTCCGATCACGGCGACGAGAATGGCCATCAGCAGATATCCGATCACCGCGGTGACTGATATGCGCACGGCGTGACGTGGCTTGACGGCCGGGGCGGCGACCGGGCCCAGGCCAACCAGTGGCGATGCTTTACTCATGTGTAGTGCACCCGTCGCTCGACGACGCGAAGCTGGAAGACCGTCACCACGAGCATCAGGACGAAGAGAACCATCGCGATGGCGGCCGCCCGCCCGGCGTGGAAGGCCACGAAGCCTTCCTCGTACAGGTGATAGATCAGCGTGTTCGTCGCGTCGACCGGGCCGCCCGCGGTCATCACGGCCACGAGATCGAATGCCTGGAACGAGCTGAGAATCGACGTCACCAGCAGAAAGAACGTGATCGGCGATAGCTGGGGTAGGACGACGTCGAGCAATCGGCGGAAGGCGCTGGCTCCGTCGACCGTGGCTGCCTCGATCAGCTCGCGGGGAATCGACTGCAGCCCGGCCAGGTATACGACCACGGCGTACCCGAAGTTCTTCCAGATGTAGACGATGATCAAGGCGGGCATCGCCCAGGCTGGATCGGTGAGCCAGTGAGGCGAGGCGAGGCCGACGGCGGCGAGCACGAGATGAATCAAGCCAAAGCGCGGGTCGAAGACGTAGATCCAGACGATCGCGATGGCCGCGCCGCTGAGGATCGTCGGCGCGAACACGACCGACCGGGCGGCGTCGCGCAGTCGCAGCTTCTGGTTGAGAAGAAGAGCGGTCGCGAAGGAGAGGATCAAGGTCAGTGCGACCCCGACGACGACGAAGTAGAACGTGTTGAAGAAGATCGTCCAGAAGCGCGGATCGGTCGCCAGATCCTGGTAGTTGGCCAGCCCGACGAAAAGCTTCTCCGGCTGGACCATATCCCACTGGACGAGGCTGAGGTAGACGTTGTAGATCAGCGGCCAGTAGGTGAACACGGCAAGGAAGAACAGGTTCGGCGCGATGAATGCCAGGAACAATCCCCACTCGCCGAAGTAACGGCGGGTTCGCCCTGCTACGACCGTCGTCCTGTCCATTCGTACCTGTTCCCGCCAGGCGGCTTCACCCTCGTGAAATCGAACGACCAGTATCCTGCTCTGTCGCGACCTCAAACCGGTGCCAGCGCGAGCCGCGGGTGAACGCCGACCGATGGTACCACGCCGCGGTGGGACTCTCAACCCCGACCTTCTCGGGCACCTGCCCCGCATTATACGGCAAATGTCCACCGCGGGTCATCTCGACGCGTGTGTGCGACGGGCCACGATCAAGCGCAGAGACCACCGCCACATGTTTTGGCGTCGCGTATGGAGCGGACCCACGCGGGTGGTGCAGTCCTCAGCTGCCGACGAGCCAAACCTCCAATTGACGCTGGACCGGCCGGTGGCTACACTGTAAGCAGTCGGTCTACCGGTGCGCTGCACACGGTAGTCCCCGTTGAGCGAATCGGCGACTGATCACGTGACGCGACCTCTTACGTATTGAGGTTCTCGCCGAGCAATTCGTCGATCTCGTTCGCGAGCTGCCCTTCGTTGAGCTGGTGCTGATCGAGGAGAGTGGCTCCGGAGTAGCCATCTGGACCATGGTCGACGCGGAGCCAGAGGACT
>CADDYW010000104.1 GCA_902810745.1 Chloroflexota bacterium
CTAGTCGGGCCGGGGGCCAGAGATGGCCTTGTCCTGGCGATAACCCAGTATCCTGCGGCACGGTGGGCGGAGGAGCGTCGCTACCGCACCGGCGAGAAGCTCACGCTGGTGACCGGTACCTCGGCCACGCCGTCGTGGTGATTTTTCGAGCCAGCACGCTCGCGGGCCTCATCTCGGAATGACAGCCGCCACGATCCGTCGAGCCATCGTTCGTCGCCCGACACGCAGCCTTCGCCGTATCAACCGCGTCTGGCATCACGCCGGACGAAAGAGCGGCAAGATCCAGAGGCGCTGACTCCCGACCAGGAGTGGCCTTTCCCGGCGCCGTCGCGTGGACAGGTCCCCCGATCGCCCGTATACTAGGGACAAGGGAGAGAATGCCGAAGATCGACCGGAGCGGTCGTCGTCGTTGCGCGGCTGTACGTGGCTGTCCAGTCAAGACTGCCGCGTGCTGAGGCCGTGGATCTCGACGACATCGATCAGCGCACGACGTGGTGTTTGGCACAGGAGGAGATATGCCTCGGTATCGGTACCTGATCATTGGCGGTGGAATGACGGCCGACGCGGCCACCCGCGCCATCCGCGAAGTCGATACGGATGGCGCGATTGGGCTGGTCGGGGACGAACCGGATCCACCGTACAATCGACCGCCGCTCTCGAAGGGACTGTGGAAGGGTAAACCCCTGGAGAGCATCTGGCGGACGCCTCGGATCGACGGTCTGGAGCTTCACCTGGGACGGCATATCCGAAGCCTCGACGTTGCACACAAACAGGCAATCGACGATCAGGGAACCACGTACACATTCGAGAAGTGTCTGCTGGCAACCGGGGGTACGCCCAGGCATCTCCCCTTCGGTGGTGATCAGATCATCTATTTCCGCACCCTGGGTGATTATCGCCGATTACGTGCGCTCGTCGAGCGTGGGGAGCGCTTCGCGGTGATCGGCGGCGGGTTCATCGGTTCCGAGGTTGCGGCGGCCCTGGCGATGAACCGGAAGCAGGTGACGATGATTATCCCCGAGATCGGCATTGGTGCACGTATCTTTCCGTCGAGCCTGGTGCAGTTCGTCAGCACGTACTACCGCGAGCACGGCGTCGAGGTGCTGGTTCACGCATCGGCAGTGGATCTGGAGGTTCGGAAGGACAAAGTCGCGCTCAAAGTGCGAAGCGCTGATCCGTCCGAGGAGCGGGAGATTCTCGTTGATGGCGTCGTTGCCGGAATTGGTATCCAGCCGAACGTTGCACTCGCTCAGGAGGCGGGATTACTGGTCGACAACGGCATCGTGGTCGACACGACCCTGCAGACCAGCAATCCCGACGTCTTCGCCGCGGGGGACGTGGCACGATTCTTTAACCCGGCGCTGGACGATCGCATCCGGGTCGAGCACGAGGACAATGCCAATACAATGGGGCGGGCGGCTGGTCTTGCCATGGCCGGGCACGGCGAGCCGTATCACCACCTACCCTTCTTCTATTCGGACCTCTTTGATCTCGGCTATGAAGCCGTTGGCGATCTCGATGCTCGCGCGCAGGTTGTCGAAGACTGGCGGGAGCCGTACCGTGAAGGAGTCGTCTATTATCTGCGCGGTGGTCGAGTGCGCGGAGTGCTGCTCTGGAACGTCTGGGAGCAGGTGGATTCTGCGCGTCACCTGATCGGCGAGCCAGGTCCATTCCAGCCAGCCGACCTCAGGGGACGCATACCGGGGCCCAGATAGAGCCTGTCTCAGAGATGTGCTCGCGAGGCTTCGCGGGGGGCTTGCCAGGTTCGGCGGATTCCGGGGTGACGCCGTGGAAATGATCGATCTCGACTTTTTGAGCTACTCCCATGTCCACCAGAAGATCATCGAGTCGATACCGGCCATCCGTCGATTCCCGATCACCGCCGTCACCTACGTCCCGCGCGGGGGCGGCGCGATCGCGGCGATCGTCTGCCAGGTTCTGGACGTTCCCCTCGTCAGTCCTCGTGATCTGGGCGAGATCGACCGTTCACGGTGCTTACTCGTGGACGATATGATCGTGACGGGTCGTAGTCTGGCCGCCTTTCGTCACCGATATCTCCCCGACTATCGGGCCACACCGACCTACGTCTTTGCATCGGTGCCTCAAGAGCGCGTAGCCAACGCGGAGATTGACATCGCCGCGATCACGGTTGATCCAGTGCGGTATTTCCTTCTGCCCTGGGAGATTGGCGACATCTTCCGACCAAGTTTTCCCTTCCCGATCCTGGTCGATCTCGACGGCGTCATCCGGTCTTCGGTCGCGGCATCGCAGGCGATTCTCTCCACCCCCCACGTAATTGCGCATCTGCTCTCTTTCAGGCACGACGTGGCGGACGACCGACGATGGCTGACTGCCCACGGCTACCGCTTCGATCGGCTTACCTGCCTTCCCGACCCGGACGATGCGGAAAGGGTGGCCGATCTGATCAAAGGCGCCGGTGTCCGGTTCTACCTCACCTCGGATCGGGGGCGCGGCGTCATTCTCAAGAGGCTCTGTCCAGAGTGTCATATTGTGGCATTTCCCGAGATGATCGAGGTGTGATACGGATTCCGTCTGAACACGCATCGCTTGGTGATGGCCGTCATTCCGAGCCACGGCGACGAATCTCCGATCCGGCGCGGCCAAGTGCCAAGGTCCCTCGCCGCCGCTCGGAGTGACAGTATGCAACCGCTCTCTCGGAAACGGTGTGCGTGCTTCCCTTGGCCGTGCTTCTCAAGGTGCCGATCACTGACCCCGCGCCTACCCACGAGTTCCCGGAGATCCTCGGCGGCACGAGCCAACCGCCGATCCGGATCCACGATCTGCGCCACACCCGCGCGACGATGCTGCTCTCCCGGGGCGTGCATCCCAAGATCGTCCAGGAGCTGCTCGGGCACAGACAGATCAGCCTGACGATGGATACCTCCTCGCACGTCCTGCCGACAATGCACGAGGAAGCGGCGCGGGTGATGGAGTTGGCGCTCGCGGCGCGATGAACGAGTCTCCTCCGGATTAGCGAAAGAAGCAGCCCTTCTTGGTAAGCTTGCTAAGGAAAACACAGCAACGAAGCCAAGGAGGGCTGTTTCCCATGAAGCAGAGTAGCAGAGACGAGGGAGCGCGCCAAGAGACATTGACCGAGGCGCGGCTGCAAGAGCTGCGGGTGGAGGTCGGTGCGAAGTGCTCTGGTTACCTGCGCCTGTTGCTTCAGGAGTTGGATACGCACCTCGACGTGCGTCTGGTTCGGACCCTCGCGCACCTGGTCCCGGCCATTCTCAAACGCCGCAATAGCCCCGACGCCTTGCTCCTGAGTCAATTGGGCGACGAGATGGAAGGGGAGGGACACGGACCGGCGGGGACCAATCGGCTTGGCACTCTGCCCACGTCGCCGCGTTGGCAGGCCTGAGCTTGATCCGGTTTCGTGGGCAGGTTGATGTTCGGCGATAACCATCTCCCTGGCAAGGGCCTCGTATTCGGTCGGAGTCGCGTAGCCGAGCGTGGAGTGACGCCGCCGGCGGTTGGACCAGACCTCGATGAACGCGAAGATCGCTAAACGCGCGGTGGCCCGCGTCGGCCAGACCTGGCGATGCAGGAGCTCGACCTTGAGGGTCGCGCGGCCCAAAGGGCACCCCCTCTCGGCCACGGCAAAGGCGTTGCAGTCGCCGACCGTGCCCATCGAGGGCAGGAGGCCGGCCTCCTGCAGCCGCTGCCCGAAGGCCAGGGAGGTGTACTGGCCGCCGTGATCGGAATGATGGATCAGCCCGGCGCGGGGTTGGCGGTGGCGAAGGGCCATCCCCAGGGCATCGAGCACCAGCTCGGTGCGCAGATGATCAGCCATCGCCCAGCCGACGACCCGCCGACTGAAGGCGTCGAGCACGACGGCCAGAGAGAGCCAGCCGTCCAAGGTTGCGACGTCGCTGATGTCGGCCACCCACCGCCGATCGGGCGCGCCGATGGTCGGCGGCGAGAAACCGCGCGGGACGCGATCGGGCGCCGGCGTCGCTTGTCGGTCGCGCAGCGTCGTCCGCATGCGCCGCCGCTGCCCATGGACGCCGCGCAGCCCGCCCTCGCGCATCAGCCGAGCAACCCGCCGGCGACCGCATCGCTCCCCGGCTCGGCGCAACTCGGCGTGGATGCGCGGGCTGCCATAGGTGCCCCGACTTGTCTGATGAATGGCACGGATGCGCTCCTTCAGCCGGGCATCGGCTTGGGCCCGGGCCGAGGGAACGCGCCGTCGCCAGGCGTAGTAGCCCGAACGCGCCACGCCGCGCACCCGACAGGAGAGTGCGACCGGGTGCTGGGCCACGTGGGCCGCGATGAACTGATCGCAGCTCAGCGCGTCGTGCTCTCCCGGGCGAAAAACGCTGCGGCCTTCTTGAGGATCTCGCGCTCTTCCGTGAGCACGGCCACCTCGCGGCGCAGGCGGGCCAACTCGGCCTTCTCGTCGGTCGTCAGCCCGTCGCGTCGGCTGGCGTCAATCTCGGCCTGCTTCCCCCACAGTCGGAGGGTCTCGGGGGTGATGCCCAGGTCGCGCGCCACCTGGGCCTTCGATAGTCCACCCGCGCGCACCAGTTCAACCGCGCGCGCCCGGAACTCAGGATCGTACCGTGCGTGGATCGGTTTCCCCATCGGTTCGGGACCTCCTGCTCAGATCCGGGGCTTCTTGCCCCAAAGAATCAGGTGTCCATCAAACCGAGTCAAGACCACTCGATCGGCTGCGTCACCATCAGCGGGAGGTCCTCGCGTTCTTGGATGACTTCGCCGTGCCGTTTGAGAACAGCCAGGCAGAACGGGACATCCGCATGGTCAAAGTGCAGCAGAAGATCTCGGGGTGCTTGCGGAGTGAGGAGGGAGTCACCGCCTTCTGCCGCATCCGGGGATACATCTCCACGCGGCACAAGCAGGGCCGACCGCTCCTGGCAGCACTGGTCAGTGTGTTCGCCGGGACGCCGCTCCAGCCCCAGCTGGAACTGGTGTAGTCGTCGGTGGCGCACGCTCATGGATCGCATCTCACATCACTCAACCAATCAAGCTACCTGAATAGTTACAACAGAACAACCACTCCTGCGTCTGCCATCAGCGG
This sequence comes from Chloroflexota bacterium, assembly GCA_902810745.1. GTDB lineage: Bacteria > Chloroflexota > UBA6077 > FW602-bin22 > CADDYW01 > CADDYW01. Next base: position 5,060 of record CADDYW010000104.1, read on the forward strand.
GCAGGTGTACTGGTCTGTTCAAAGGAGTGCGCTCCAATATGAGAGATTGGTTCCCTCAAATCCACGACTCAGGGGTTGGGACACTCTCTGGACCCCGAAAAGCTCTGTTCTCCCTTCAGTCTGCGGCCTACCAGACTTTGGCCTTCGATTCATCTCTAGCTTGACACTCATACGAAGGCCTCGGTCTTCTACCACTGTGTCGCATTCAGGCAACACGTCTTACCGGTAGCATTCTCGAAGCACTTCTCCGGCCGTGATTCTGTCGCTGTGGGAGGGCACAGGACAGTTTTGCACGAAAATCTTCCTAGCTCACAAACGTGGGGGCCCGAGAACGATCCAACTCGTGTCGAACGACGCGGGCTAGGATACCCAGGGTCACCGGTTTGCGGAGGAACGCGCCCGCGCCTAATCTTTGGGCAACTCGCGCGCGCTCACCGCCACTGTCACCGGAGACGACAATCGCCCGCTGTCCGGGACGAAGGCTCAGAATGCGCCGGTAGGTCTCGACACCATCAATGCCTGGAGGCATCACCAGATCAAGGATGACGAGGTCCACGGGATGCTGTGTCAGGTAGGAGATTGCTTCTTCACCGCTCGCCACTGCGCGGACCGTATAGCCTAGTGCCTTCAATGTGCGAACCGCGAGATCGCGCTGGTCAGCGTCATCATCGACGATGAGAATCGACTCGCTCCCACCAGCGATACCCTCACCATTTGTCTCACGCAAGATCTCGCGGTTCGCGGGCAGATACACGCGAAATGTTGTTCCCTGTCCAGGGTGGCTTGTCAGGTCAATGTCCCCTCCGTGTGTATCCACAATCGACTCGACCAGGGTCAATCCAAGTCCGCGAAGACGTGACAAGTCTCCGGGCTTGGTGGTGAAGAAGGGATCAAACACTTTAGTGCGTAGCGTCGGCGAGATCCCCATGCCGGTATCCGTTACCTCGAGCCGAACGTACTCGCCGACTGCGATGTGGCTGAGCTGACCGAGTGGTTCATCGACGTAGATGTTCTCTGTCACAATTGAGATCGTGCCACGATCGTGCATCGCCTCGCGCGCGTTAATCAGTAGATTGTCAATCATCTCCTGAAGCTGGATTGGCGAGCCCACGAGAGGAAGCAGGTTCGGGGCCAGCCGGACGTCAACGTCAAGCGTAGGAGGCAGTGGCATGATCGCACTGATCGCTCGCTGAACAAGATTGTTCAGGTTAATCGGCTCGTGACTTGTCTCGCCAGGCTCGCTGAATGCACTCAGCCGGCGCTTGATCGCTGACAGCGCAAATGCGGCGTCGAGGATCGCCCTACAGAACGTTTCGGCGGGGTGATCTCCCGGTAGCTGCGATCGGATCAAAGCCGGGTACGCCAAGAGTGACCCCAGCGGATCCGACATCGCCTTGGATAGGTGCTGCGCGACGTACCTCAGCACAGCTAGGCGTTCCGAACGCAGCAGGCCCTCGTGAAGCTGATAGCGCTCGGTGACGTCTCGCCCGGCCCCCCGCAAGCCAGCAAATTCACCATCGTCGGTAAAGAGAGGGATGGCCGACATCTCGAGCCACACGTCCCGTCCATCGCGACTGCACACCCGGACGACAACGTTGCGGAACTGCGCGTGTCGGCGCAACGCATCGTTCAGGATACTAGCGATGTCCGGTCCATCTTCGGGCTTGATCATCTCCAGAAAGTGCGAGCCGAGCACGTCGGATGGTGTGTAGCCCAGCATCGTCTGAATGCTCGGATTGCTGAACGTGTAGCAGCCGCGCGTGTCGACTTCCCAGATCCAGACAGGAATCTGCCCGAGGATCGAGTCCAGGCGCTGACGCTCACACTCGATCTCGTGACGAATCTGACGCTCGCGATTGAGGAGCTGCACACGCTCGATTCGCTGGGCACCGAGCAGCACCGCCAAGGCACCAATCAGGAGCAGACTGGCGAGGTTCACCGGCCAGGTTGAAGGATCCTTGCTCCCGAGCAGTCCGGTGAGCACGCACAGAATGATCATGCTGCAGAAGGTTGCGAGCATGACAGAGAATCGGGACCGCTGGGCCGTGACAAGTACCGGCAGGGTGAAAAGCACGCCTGCAAACTGCCACTCCGGTAGGACGAACAGGTTGACTGCGATGCCTATGAGAGTAGCGGACGCGATGAGAAGGACCGTCGCGCGAGTCTGTGTCATCGATCCTCCTTGCGCAGTCGGAGAGTTCAGGTTGATAAGGGTACTTAGGTCCAGGCTACGGTGTCGACGGTCTCACCGCTCAGTCTGCCTCGTCCCCTGTCACGCCAGGCACTGACAGGGATACAGGTCGTGTGTACGTTGGACACTCGATCTATTGTCTCCCTCGCGATTGGTCCTCGCAATGAGAGAATTGGCCTACCCGAATGGGTCATCGCAGGAACTGGTCGCCTGTCTCGAGATTCTCCGAGCGCCTCACGCAACATCACATAACCGCACTCCGTGATACTCCGATTACCTGAATCCCTGTAAAAAGTCTCTCATTCGGCCGTAGGAATATTTCCCGGACCTGCTACGGCGTTCCTGCGTGCTCGAGGAATATACCTTGGCACGGTACGGTCAGTTTCTTTGGTCCGGGTGATCAGTTCACTCCTCGTTCGGCAAGAGAGATTTCGTCGTTCTGATACCACCTTTACCTGAACCCATCTGGTGACTTGAGTGTGGTACTTCCGTGCGATGGTGGGAGTACCGGCGTGTGCTTAGATCTGTGCGTACGCATGCTGCGTCGAGAACACACCGGGACACGAGCCGGATCGTGGCGGATTTCGCAGGAGCGATGAGGAGGAACAATGCCAAGCGACGGGAACACGGGCCGGGGCCAGGGCATTCGGAGTTTCGTTATTCGGGATCTGCGGGTGCCGCGTTTTCACCCTGAGGAGCCGGTGCTCTTCCTTCCCGAGGGCCGTGAGGTCATCAACACCTATGCCGATCTCGTCACGGGCGGAATCGACCCACCAATTCCCTACGTGGCTCCATCAAACAAGGGAACGACATATTGGTATCTCGGTCCCGTGGCCCTACTGATCGCGGTTGGGCAGTCCAGCCGCCAGTTGTTGGCAAATCTCCTTCCTGCCGACACGCCGGTTTCGACGATGAAGGTCATCGCCGCAAAGGCAACGCTCCTTCGTCCGATTCACTGGCTTGCGGAAGCGCGCGCCTGGAAGATTCTCAACCAGCCGGGTGTGCGTGAGGCGGCGACAGGTTTTTACTGGTATGCCAGCTCTAAGCGGCGGCGCGTGACGGAATTACTCCGGGCGCTTCAGACCATCGAGTTGCTGAATGTACCGCCCCCACACCTGGAGCATCGTGCAGTTTCCGCAGTGGGGCCCGTCATCGCGGCGCTGGACCCTGAGTTTGCCGCTGCTCTCCTGCGCGAGGCGGAGCGCTACCAATGGTCGGTTCGACAGGTGTTACGGCTCGTGGCTGGCTGGGAGACTGCGGCAGCAGCACACTGGCGGTCGCGATTGGCCCGCGGGCTGCCCCGGTTCACTGCGGAGGAAGAGGCGCGTCTGGCAGCCGCGAATATCGAGCCACACGCGGTGCCGCTCGGGGAGAGTGACAGCAGCAAGCTGCCCTATCCTCTCGGCTACCAGGGTCTGGCCCTGCTACTGGAGATTGGACCCTCGCCGAGGGCCGAGCTAGCAGTTTGAGCAGGGCGTTTCATCACGCACGATCGACTTGGCCACGCTGAGATGATGCTGGGATGTGGGCAGTTGCACCGAGAAACACGGCTAGCGCAGCCGGCGTCGCGGCGGATGCTGCTGAGTACCATCTCCGGTCACTCTCGTTGCGGTGAGACTGACAGCGTCGAGCAAGCGTCGCGGGTCGCGACCCCCGAGAAGCTCACTCAGGCTATCCAGTGCATCAGCCAGTCGTCGGGAGAGATCCTCGGGGTCGGCCTGCAGCCAACGGGCGAGTTCGGACGGTTCGTGGCGGTGTCCCCGGTCTCGGCGGCAGCCATACGCACGACAGGATCGGATTGTTCCAAGCTCCTTCCTCGGCAGGGCGAAGGCCAGATGGATAATCTCAGCCTCACCACGGCCGAGCCGGTCGAGGACGAGGTAGAGGACGTGGCGCGCCTGGTCACGACGGCGCACAGAGGTACCGGTATTCCCTCCCTCGATAAACGTCTCGAGGAGACGATGGCGGAGTGCCACGTGCTGCTCGTCGATCGCCGCGAGCAGCGCCTCTTCGGGATTTGGTTCGTCGGAGGCGAGGCGATCAGACAGAGCGGTGGTTTCATCGGCATCTGCCCGGTGATAGGGCTGATCGAGGGATATCGTGGCCTCGCTCGTTGCCAGGATGGCCCGGAGACGCCGCGGGTCGATCCCGAGGTGCCGTGCTGCCTCATTGAGCGAGAGATCCTGGTGGTGCTGCAGGAGACGGTTGTAGGCCGCGACAACCTTTCGATCGCTGTCAGAAATCGAGGTCGACGATCGGATTGACCGCGCGTAGGCGCGAAGGTTCCAGCGGAGGGAGACATAAAGATACCGCTCCGCCTGGGTACGTGGGTCGAGCTGATCGGGACCACACCGAGGCTGAAACCGGCGTAATAGGTCCATCCCAATGACCACTGCTTGCTGGAGAAGGTCTTCCTTGATGTCATTCGATGGTCGAAGTCTCGCGACCACCCGCCGGGCAATTGCCTCAATGTCAACGTTTGTGTCCAGAGATTCTCCTTTCCAGATCGCGCACTATCAGGGAGCACTGCTTAGGGGGATGATTAGATCGTAATACGACGTAAGGACCTACGCAAGTAGTCTCCTCAGCGCCGACGGTCATTTTTCCGAGGCGAGTTCGATCTCCAGGCCGTGGGGCGGGAGTGGGCGTGTGGAGTGGTTATGACAATGGGAGCAGCGAACTAATGCAGATCTTTGTCACGCGCCGACCAATCTTCGATTACCGACAGCGGATCGTGTCATATAGGCTTCCGTATTGTGCCCATGGGGAGGACCCCCTTCCTCTCTCAGAGCGTGCCTACCAATCACAAGCGGTCGCGAGCCAGATGCTCGAGCAGCTTAGTCCCGGTGAGTTGGTACAAGGCCGCAAGGCGCAGGTTGCCTTTCCACGGGCGCTGCTGGTGCAACGCGTGCCGATGAACCTTCCAAACCATCAATTGATTGTGGAGATTCCGGAGACGCTTGAGCCCGATGGTGAGGTCGTACACGCTTGCCAGATCTTCCGAGCCGCCGGGTATTCGGTCGTCGTCGACGGGCGGGCTCAACAACCGGGGTACGAGCACCTGCACGCAGTCGCAGATATCATCAAGGTGGATTTCCAAGCAGCAGGACCTGGGGAGCGTGAGGCTCGCGCGCGCCAATTTTCCTCGTCCGGCCAGAAGCTCTTGGCGGAGAATGTGCATACGTGGGCAGATTATCGCGAAGCCATGCGGCTGGGATATGATTTCTGTCAGGGGGACTTTTTCGTCCAGCCCGAGATCATCGAACGGGCACGTATCCCGGTTGGCAAGCTAAACCATATCCATCTCCTGCGAGAGGTCAACCGACGGGATGTTGATCTGGATCGCCTGGAAGAGGTGCTCAAGCAGGACGTCGGCCTGTCAGTCAGGCTTCTTCAGTACGTAAACTCTGTCTGGTTTGGCCTTTCCCACCGCGTGTACTCCTTACGCCACGCTCTCGTCCTACTCGGCACTGACACGGTACGCCGATGGGCTTCACTCATCACGGTCACAGGCATCGCCGAGGGTAAGCCGAGCGAGCTTGTTGCGACCGCACTCTTTCGCGCGTCCTTTTGCGAGCGGCTCGCGTCGCTCGCCCATTTGCGCGGCCGCGAGGCGGATCTCTTTCTGGTCGGCTTGCTTTCTCCCCTTGACGCGATGACCGGCCGTCCGCTGACTGAACTGCTCGCCGATGTAGCCGTCTCCGACGAGGTGCGCGACACGCTGACCGCCGCGCCGACCAGGCTCACGCCCGTCTACGACCTGGTCAGGGCCTATGAACGAGGGAATTGGTCGGCCGTAGTTGTCCTTGCCGAAGCGCTCGGGCTGGATCTGGCTCGATTGCCACAGATCTACCGACAGGTCCTCCGGTGGGTCAATTACGTCTTGACGACGTGAGCCACCGGTTGCGTGTTGGATTCAGTTTGATCAATGTCGTCGGAGGAATACTGATGGCACGTCGTTACCTGGAGCTGTCGCTCGAAGACCGTCAGCAACTTGCGGATCTCGGCGCGCGCCTGCATGTGGACGCGGATCAGATCGTCTTGTCTGTCGCCGCGGCTCTTGCCGATGCCGAGGAACTTGCCGACGTTCTCCCTCCGGGCGACCTCACAGTGCAATTGCGCCCCGCGCTGGTCGCCTACCTCACGAGTCTGAAGGATGACCAGCTCGAGACGTACCTGGAGCGGATCAGCGCACGGATTCGCGAGCGGGCGGAGTCCGGCGTACCCCTGGAGGGAATGGTCGTCGCTGTCATGGCCTTCGAAGCTACTGTCGCGCGGCTAATCCGAAATCACTATCCGAATGATGCGTCCCTCGACGCGGTCCGCAGTGCGTTTCTCAAGTTCAATCACATCGTTCTGACGAGAGCTGCGACCGCCTACCTGGCTGGCAAGGAGGAGACAATCTTCGCACAGCAGAAGGCGATGCTTGCCCTCTCGACGCCGGTTGTCGAGATCTGGGACGGCATTCTAGCGCTTCCTCTGGTTGGGACGATCGACACCTCGCGAGCCAAGCAGGTTACGCAGAGCTTACTGCGCACCATTCAAGAAACGCAGGCCCACGTCGTCATCCTGGATATCAGCGGGGTCCCGCTGGTTGATACGAAGGTTGCGAACCACCTGATCAAGACGATTCGCGCGGCGCGCCTGCTCGGGGCGCGTGGAATCGTCGTCGGCATCTCGCCGGAGATTGCCGGTACACTGATTACGCTGGATATCACCTTTGAAGGTATCGAGACGTACTTCTCTCTACGTCAGGGTCTGGAGGCTGCACTCAGACAGCGTGGCCTAAGCGTCATCCCCAAAGGAGACCAACGGTGAGCATCCCAGTGCTGAGGGTCGAGGAGTTTCTGCTTGCCTCGATCCAGGACGCCCTCACGGATAGCGAGGCTCTTCAACTAAAGCGGAACATACTTGCGCAGATCCGCCGTAGTCGAGCCCGTGGTGTTCTCCTGGATGTGTCTGGGGTCGACGTGGTCGATTCATTCACGGCACGGATCCTCGGGAGCATTGGGGATGCGGCCGAGCTGATGGGCGCACCCACGGTACTTGTCGGGCTCCAGCCGGAGGTCGCGATGACCATGGTCGAACTGGGCCTGGAGCTCCAGGGTATTACGACGGCGCTGAATATAGATCGTGGCCTCCACCTGCTCCGTGCCCTCGCGGGCGAACGCAATCGGTAGAGGATAGCGGATGGCTGATCGTCACGTACCAATTGCCCACGAGGCTGACATCGTCACGGCACGGCGTCAGGCCAGAGAGCTCGCTATAGAGCTGGGCTTTGACGTTCTCGGCCAAGTCCGCATCGCGACTGCGGTCTCCGAGCTCGCCCGTAATATCATCCAGTATGCAGGAAACGGTGAGATTACGTTGTCGGTAGCTCACGACGAGCGCCGCCGGGGCCTCGCTCTAATCTGCAGTGACCAGGGACCAGGAATCGCGAACCTCGATCTCGTGCTCGCCGGGGGTATCTCGCCAGTCCGAGGGCGGGGAAGAGGCCTGACAGGGGCGCGGGCGCTTCTCGATGAGTTCCGAATCGAGACTGTCCCAGGGAGAGGTACGACTATCTGGGGATGTAAATGGCTAACCTAGCGGACTCTTCCGTACGGGTGGTGCTCCGATCCGAGGCTGACGTCGTCCGTGCGCGGTCAATCGCAGCCGAGCTCGCTCTGCAGCTCCGTTTGAACGTGGCAACGTGGGCGCGCCTGGACTTGGTGGTAACTGAGATCGCGATGAACGCTGTGAGGCACGCGGGTCAGGGAGTCGTAACGCTGGAAACTGCGACTGGGAGACAAAAGGGCGTGCACGTTCGTTGCGAGGATCCAGGCACGTGGCTCGACAGAAAGCGAGTGAGCGCTCAGGCGGCGTCTCTCGGGCTCGGGCTGGCGGTTGTGCAGGAGCTCGCGGATGACGTGACTATTCGATTGGCAGGTACCGACGGTACCCGCGTGGAGGCCACCATATGGGCCAGGTAGAGATTGGCGGCTGTGCTCGTCCCAAGCTTGGCGAAGGCGAGTGCGGGGATAGATGGATAGCCCTGAGGATTCGTGACCAGACGTTGATCGGTATCGTTGACGGTCTTGGACACGGTGCGGAGGCGGCGCAGGTCGCGCGGGTTGTCGTGGCGCACGTGCGTGAGCAGGTCGCGGCAAGCGCAGAGCTGATCGATCTGCGAGGCGTCCTGCGGAGTCTTCATCACGCACTCCGCTCCACGCGGGGGGCCGTCGCTGGCTTTGCTCTCATTTCGCCCTGCGCGCACACGCTCCACTACAGTGGTGTTGGGAATACGCAGGCTCACCTCGTCGGGGCTCGTGATCCGATACTGATCTCCGCGCCGGGGCTACTCGGTGGTCCCCGCGTACCGCCACTCACTATCCAGCAGGTACGTGTCGATCCCGGGGCACTCCTTGTTCTCCATACAGATGGACTCGTGATCGATGCGCCCGTAGCTTGTCCGCTGCACTGGGAGTGTGGCGAGATCGCGCGGGATCTTGTCGCGCAGTGGGGACGCCCGGACGATGACGCTGCGGTCGTCGTGGCTCGCATCGGGGAGGTGTGCCTGCTATGATCCACGATCAGCTGCGATCGACGTTTCATGACATCATCGTAGCGTACCTACGGTCTGACGATGAAACCGAGCTCTATCGCGCTTCCGAGATCGGGCGGGCGTTGGTCGATCAGGGGATCGGCCCCGATGAGGCCGTCGCCGTGTATCTCAGCGCCCTGGAGTCCGTTCTCGAGGATCTGCCTCCAGCCCGCGCACTTGCTGCTACCGCCCGTTCGTATGCCCTGCTCCTCGAAGCTATCATGGCATACAGCCTGATCTACCGCGAGTACGTGCGCGAAACAGCGCATCGGTACGAGCGGATCCGGGCATACAGTCAGCAGATTGAGGCGCGAGACCGGGACCTACAAGCGGTCTTCGACACGATCCAGGACGGTCTAGTGCTCCTGGACCCACAGTACCGCGTTCGTCTGATCAACGCTCCTGGGGCACAGCTGATCCAAGCGTCACCGACGGAGATCGTGGGTCAGATATTTCCAAGCGAGCGCCTCCCTTTCCCAGCCGAGCCGATGCTCACCGCTCTTCGTCGGCAGGAAGCCGGAGCTCAGCACGCCAGTGAATGGCAAACGGAGGCGGATGGACGATCGTGGGAGGTCAGTGTGGTGCCGGTGTGTGCCGTGGAGCAGGTTCAGGGGATTCTGATCGTCATCCGCGACGTGACTCAACGTCACGAACTGGATCGCTTGAAAGAAGAACTGATCGGGCTCACAGTCCATGAGGTTCGCTCGCCGCTCGGGATCATTCTCGGTTTTTCCGAGTTGCTCCTGACGCGCGAGCTTAAGCGTCACGAAGTAGTCGAGTATGCTCGGTACATCTATGAAGAAGCTGATCGCTTGAATCGCCTGGTCAGCGACTTTCTCGACATCCACCGTCTCGAACAGGGAACGATTGTCCCTCGACGTGAGCCTCTGGCTCTGGGTGCTCTCTGTACAAATGTGATCGAAGCGTTTTCCGTCACGGCACCTCAGCATCGGTTCGTCCTGGACGTTTCACCGGATCTCCCGGCTGTTCTCGCTGATCGCCTGCTCATTGAGCAGGCCCTGACCAACCTGGTGAGTAACGCCATCACCTACTCGCCCCAGGGGGGAGAGATCCGAATTGCAGCGCAGCATGTTGGGACGGAGATCGTGGTCTCGGTTGCCGACGCGGGACTGGGAATTCCTGCGGAGTGCCTTCCCCGCCTGTTCACCAAGTTCTATCGGATTCTTACACCCGATCGACGCCACATCAAAGGGACCGGTCTAGGGCTCGCGATCTGTCGCCAGATTGCCGAGGTTCACGGAGGGCGCATCTGGGCCGAGAGCGCGGGGCCAAACCAGGGAAGCACGTTCTCGTTTGCCCTCCCTTTGTCCCCTCCCGGTGAGATCACGGCCGCGCCGACCACTGCCTCCTGATCTGCCATCCGTGCGCAGAACGATCTACCGTGACCCTTAGCTGCAGCGCGGCGGGGCGTCAAGATAGAGGTTCCTCGCTCACACTCGCATAACGGCTGCCATGAATCAGTGATCGGTAGTTTGTTGACGGGGGAATGGATGATGCTGTAGCAGGCCGTCGGAGGTGACACGATGACCCGACGCCTGGCCTGCCCGCCGGCTCCCGGCCCGCTCGAGGATGATGCGGCGCAGTTCGACGACCTCTTTGAGACGCTGGCCCAGCGGCGTGGGTTCCGCACGTCCCTGCAGGGGGTGCTCCTGCCCCGGGAGCGCAACAAGACCCTCACCGCCCTGGTCGGCGCCGAGCCCGGCCCAAGGGGCGCGTCGGCGCGCAGCATCCCGACGTCCAGCGGCTCCAATTCTTCCTGTCCGAATCGCCCTGGGACGCCGAGGCGATCAACGCCCGACGCCTGGAATTGCTCCGCGCCGATCCCCCGTCTCAGTCCCACGACGGTGGGGTCCTCGTGATCGACGAGACCGGCGACCGCAAGGACGGCACCAA
>CADDYW010000105.1 GCA_902810745.1 Chloroflexota bacterium
GAGGCTGCACCGGGCGCGCCGTGAGGCGATTGGCACCGACCGCACCATTTTCCCCCCTGATGAGCTGCCAGGGATTGGTGACACTGCCCGTCTGCGAGCGCACCGCTCCGAAGGCGTCGTACGCGTAAGTCGCGGTGACACTCCCGCTGCCATCGGTGAGCGCCACCGTCGAGCCAAGACCATCGCGGAGGAAGTAGGTCGGGTTGCCGCTGCCGTCGGTTGCCGAGATCAGCCCGAGACCATAGACGTAGGTGTTGGTGCCGTCCTGCAGGACCTCGGGCAGGCCCGCGGTGACGTCCCAGACGTAGCTCGTCGTCGTGCCGCCGACGGTGTGGCTGAGCCGCAGCCCGTCGCAGGTGTAGACGGACGAGGAGGTCTGGCCACCGATCACCGACCGAGTCAGGCGGTTCTCGGGGTCGAAGGTGAAGGATTGCGACCGCGACGAAGCTTCCCCACCTTGGGCCCGCTGCCCCGCACGGACGGGCGACACCAGGACTCGAGCGACCTGGAGGACAGTGCGGGCTACACCGGCACGGAAATCCCCGGAATCTCCAGCCGCACGCGGTAGACACTCGTCCGCGCGGTGATGTAGAGCGAGCGCCAATCGTCATCGCCCCAGCCGACGTTCGCCGGAACCTCGGGTGGCACGATCCGACCGAGAATTGCTCCGCTCGGCGCGATGACCCAGACACCACCCGGGCCGGTGCAGTAGACGTTTCCTTCGACGTCGACCTTCATGCCGTCGGGAACACCCGGCTCCGGCGCGCGCAGGTCGGCGAAGATGCGGCTATTCGTCAACGATCCGTCCGGCCGGACGTCGAAGGCACGAATGTGGAAGCGCCGGGTGTCGTCGACGTAGAGGGTACGGCCGTCGGGCGAGAAGGCGAGGCCATTCGGGCGCTCAAAATCGTCAGCCACCGGGGCGAGCATGCCGTCGGGCGCGATGCGAAAAACCCCGGCGAACGTGAGCTCCTGGTCTTCGTTTCTGACCGACGGGCCATTCGGGTTCGCGAAGCCGTTCGCCCAGAACGGATCCGAAAAGTAGATCGAGCCGTCAGCCGCGACGACCACGTCGTTCGGGCTGTTGAGGCGCTTTCCTTGATAGCGCTCGGCAAGGACGACGATCGAGCCATCCGGCTCGGTGCGGGTGAGGCGTCGGGTAGCACCCTCGCAGGCGATGAGCCGGCGCTGGTGATCGACGGTAAGTCCATTCGCGAGGTTACTGGGAGCGCGAAAGGTCTCGACGACCGGGCCTTCCTCGAGTCGGCGGTAGCGGACGATTCGGCTGTTGGCGATGTCGCTGAACAGAAGGTGGTCACCGCGCCAGAGCGGCCCCTCGGTGAACCAGAAACCGGTCGCGATCTGCTCGATCTTTGCCCCCTCGGGCACGATGCGTCGAAAAGCGGGATCGCGCACCTCGAACGGCTCGAGCATCGTCGTCACATCCTCCAGTCTTTTACTGATTTCTACAGCGCACTGCGCACGTCGCAAAGTCGTCGCGCCGTGCTGGAGTCAGTCGCCTTGTCCATCGTGCGCCACGCTCCGCAGGTTACGCAGACTGATCGCAACGCTCTCCAGCGGCGGCCGGACGAAGTCTTCCTGCTCGACGACGAGCCACTCCGCGTGGCTCGCCGCGCCCAGGACCCCGGCGAGATCCAGCGTTCCCTCGCCGACCTCGGTATCGGTCTGGCCCGATCCCTTCGATGGATCCTTGAGATGGATCAGCGGGCAACGCGCCGCGTTTCGACGGATCCAGGCGATCGGGTCTTCTCCAGCACGAAAGATCCAGTACGTGTCCGGCTCCCAGAAGACGACCTCGGGGTCCGTTCGCTCGATCAGGATGTCCATGCCGGTTCGGTCGCCAAAGCGCTGGAACTCGTGGCCGTGGATGTGGTAGGAGAAGCGCGCTCCAAGCTGCTTGCAGCGTCGTCCGATCGTGTTGAACGTCTCCGCGACGGCCTCGAAGCTGGCTTCGCTCTGAGATCGCTCCCGCGGCAGCGCCGGACAGATCAGATCGCGATTTCCCAGGATCGCGTTGAACTCCACCTCGCGCTCGAGCGCGCTCTCCAGGACCGAGAGGCCAAGATGCGAGCCAATCACTCTCAGTCCGACCTCGTCCACGATCGCTCTGAGCTCACGGGCCGCCAGGCCGCCGTAGCCCGCCAGCTCGATCGCCGGGTAACCAATCTCTGCCACGCGACGAATCGTTCCAGTGAAATCCTGGCGCGCGTCGTCGCGCACTGTATACATCTGAAGAGCAATGCCTGGAGGTGTCATCAGGCTAGCCTTTCCTCTGGTCATAAAGTCATATCTACGTTTTACGAGCTACTCCGCGTCTCCGTTCGTGGCGCCTTCATCATACACCAACAGATTTCTAGCGGATTATGGCCGCTTTCTCCCGCGTTTCTAAGAGGTAGCTGTTATGCTAAGTAGCGAGGCCTTCCACGAGCGGTAGCCGACGAGCGTCTGGCGCCGGCTCGGCGCGTGATCCCTGGGGTCAACGCGGGAGTATCGCCCGGCCGCGACAGCGCCCCTACACTGACGTCCGACCAGTTCCTCGGGCACGGCACCGCTTAGCGGGAGATGTGAGGCAGAGGTGGCAGACAAGCGCGTACCACCAATCCGTATCCTTCAGAGGCCCGGGGGTGGCGTCGACGCCGACGATATGCGCGTGAGGCTGCGCGCCATCGTCAAAAGCGAGCACGCATCCTGCCAGATCCTGCAGTTAGAGCTCAACGCGGCACTCCAGGTGGTCAATCCGTCGCCGAGGGTACGCAAGCGCGCCGAGGCAGTCCTGGCAGCCCTCGCCGCGACCGAGCACGCTTACCGTGACCTCCTCGCAGAGCTGAATCGAACGGACGGGGGTTGACCGGATCGCCCTCGTTCTCTCGATCTCCGCGACGTATCCGTCGCCACGACCCGGCGCCATGCACTCCAGGCGATAGCTTCGCCCGGGAAGAGTCGACGCCAGCAAGGTCCGAGCCGAGGCTTCCGCGGCTGGCTCACGCGGCGCGTCCGCGTGCTGCCCGCCGTCGATCCTGGTATCATTGGGGGAACAAACGTGTCGGTGCGCGAGGAGAGCCTAGCATGATCGCCTTCATCTGTCAGACCTGTGGCGTCCAGCACGCGCCGGTTCCCGACCATCCCGATACCCCACCACAGCACTGCCCGATCTGTGAAGATGAGCGACAGTACGTCGGGCACGACGGCCAGCGCTGGACAACGACCGAGGAGCTGCTCGCCGGCGGCCGTCATAACGAGGTAACCGAGGTCGAGACGGGGCTCACCACGATCAACACGGTTCCGTCCTTCGCGATCGGTCAGCAAGCGCACCTGGTCCGGACGCCAGTCGGAAATCTGCTGTGGGAATCGATCAGCCTGTGCGATCCGGCGACGATCGATAGGATCCGCGAGCGCGGGGGCATCGACGCGATCGCGATCTCCCATCCACACTTTTACAGCGCGATGGTCGAGTGGAGCCACGCCTTCGGCGGCGTTCCCATCTGGCTGCACGCGGCCGATCGCGAGTGGGTGATGCGTCCGGATCCGGCGATCCGATACTGGGAGGGCGAGACGGCCGATCCGTTACCTGGATCGGGCCTGCTCCTGATTCGCGTCGGGGGACACTTCCTCGGCTCGACTGCGCTCTACTGGCCGGACGGCGCGAACGGACGTGGCGTCCTGTTCTCGGGAGATATGCCCCAGGTTGCCCAGGACCGGCGGTGGGTCAGCTTTCTGTACAGCTACCCGAATATGATTCCTCTGTCCGCGGCCGAGGTACGGCGGATCGCTGACACACTCGCGGCGTACCGCTTCGACCGCATCTACGGAAGCTGGACGGGACGCATCGTGTCGTCCGACGGCTCCGCCGTGGTCGCCCGCTCCGCCGATCGATACGTCGAGCACGTGAATCGTGAGACGTGAAACGTGAAGTGTAAGACGTAATCGCCTGTGAGGAATCAAACAGACGTGGCGATCACCGGAATCTGCCAGGAACCCGACGATCAACCGGGGAGCCGCCCTGGGCACCAGACCGTCTTCCGTCTTCCGCTTTGCGCTTTCCGTTTACGTCTTTCGATGCCACGACATCATACCCATTGGAGCACCTGATGCAGAAGCCAGGCAATGAGGCCCGGGCGCTGTTGGAATTCCACATATCCCGCGATGCCCGCGACCGTTATCAGTTCGATCAGTACCTCTTTACCTTCAACGGTAATGTGATCATCGCTAACTTTCACGCTGCTCGGGTCTTCGCCCAGAAGATGAATGCACGGCGAGATCTCGTTCGCTTTCCCGAGCGCGCCGTGCGGGCAGGTCAGATCAACGCGATGGGGCTGATCGACGAGATTCTCCATTACATTCTCGCCATCTACCGGGAGCAGAAGAATCCTCAGGTCACGGGCGAGGCACTGCGCTGGCTCGAAGACCATCTGGGACACAGCCGGGTCGACGACGCGCTGCGTCGCTTCGTCGACGAGTTTCCGCCCGTCGCCGTCTACCGCGGCGAGATCGCGCGTGACGTGTACCTGGCCGGGGAGACGGCGGGACTTTCACATCGCGCCGTTACCCTTGAAGAGAAGCTCATGCTCTGGCTCGCGAATCTGAATCCCGCGTTCTCGCCCTTCCGCGAGCTGTTCGACGACGTGTCGCTGGCGCAGCACACGATCTACCGCGAGATGATGACCAGCCTGCACGCTTTCTTCGAGACCCAGCCACGCTTCGGGCCCCAGAATCAGAACCTGGTCGACCTGCTACGGAGTCCGGCACTCCACGCGCCCCATTCACTGGAGGGCCAGCTCATCTTCATGCGCGATCACTGGGGGACGTTGCTCGGCCCTTACCTGTATCGCCTGCTCAGCAGTCTCGATCTCATCCAGGAAGAGAACCTCATCTTCTTTGGCGTTGGGCCAGGCCCATCGCTGGTCTACGAGTTCGGCGAGCTCGAGTCCGAGGTCGAACGTTTCAGCCCGGATCGCGACTGGATGCCACGCCTGGTGCTGATTGCCAAGAACATCTACGTCTGGCTGGATCAGCTTAGCAAGCAGTTCGGTCGTCCGATCACGCGGCTCGACCAGATTCCCGACGAAGTTCTGGACAGCCTGGCGCGACGAGGCTTCACTGGCCTCTGGCTCATCGGCATCTGGGAGCGCAGCCCGGCATCGCAAAGGATCAAGCAGCTGTGCGGGAATCCCGAGGCAGTCGCGTCAGCATACTCCGTCTTCGACTATCGGATTGCCACTGACCTGGGTGGGGATGCGGCCTACCAGACGCTGCGCGCCCAGGCCTGGGCACGTGGGATCCGGTTGGCCAGCGATATGGTGCCGAATCACGTCGGCATCGATTCACGCTGGGTCATCGAGCATCCCGACTGGTTTATCTCGCTCGATTACAGTCCGTTTCCGTCGTACTCGTTCAACGGACCGGATCTGTCCTGGGATCAGCGGGTCGGCATCTTCCTCGAAGATCATTACTACAGCCGCTCAGATGCCGCGGTCGTGTTCAAGCGGCTCGATCGCTGGACCGGTAGCGAGAAGTACATCTATCACGGCAACGACGGCACCAGCATGCCGTGGAATGACACCGCCCAGCTGAACTACCTCAACCCCGACGTCCGCGAGGCGGTCATCCAGACGATTCTGCACGTTGCTCGGCAGTTTCCGATTATTCGCTTCGACGCGGCGATGACCCTGGCCAAGCGCCATTACCAGCGTCTGTGGTTCCCCGAGCCGGGGACCGGAGCCGCAATCCCATCGCGTGCCGGGCACGGTCTCACGAAGCACGACTTCGACAGGCTGATGCCGATCGAGTTCTGGCGCGAGGTTGTCGACCGTGTGGCCGCGGAGGCACCCGACACGCTCCTGCTGGCCGAAGCCTTCTGGCTCATGGAAGGGTACTTCGTCCGCACGCTCGGCATGCACCGCGTCTATAACAGCGCGTTCATGAACATGCTGCGCGATGAGGACAACGCGAAGTATCGCTCGGTGATGAAGAACACGCTGGAGTTCGATCCAGAGATCATGCGGCGCTACGTGAACTTCATGAATAATCCAGACGAGCGAACCGCAGTCGACCAGTTCGGCAAGGACGACAAGTACTTTGGCGTTTGTACGATGCTGGTGACGCTACCCGGCCTGCCAATGTTCGGGCACGGCCAGATCGAGGGCTTCGCTGAAAAGTATGGAATGGAATACCGTCGCGCGTACTGGGATGAGCAGCCCGATCAGTGGCTCGTCGAGCGTCACGAGCGAGAGATCTTCCCACTGCTGCACCGGCGCTACCTCTTCGCCGGGGTCGAGCACTTCTACCTGTATGACTTCTTCTCGCCTGACGGCTCGGTGAACGAGGACGTCTTCGCCTACTCGAACCGCGTCGGCGACGAGCGTGCGCTGGTGGTCTATCACAATCGATTTGCCGAGGCTCGCGGCTGGATTCGGACCTCCGTCGCCTATGCCGTGAAGACTGGACGGGGCGACGAGCGCGTGCTCGTCCAGACGAATCTGGGTGATGGCCTGGGACTTCATCCAGACGACAACTACTACTGCATCTTCCGTGACCATGCCTCCGGGCTGGAGTACATCCGCAATAGCCGCGAGCTGTTCGAGCGCGGTCTCTACGTCGAGCTTGGCGCCTACAAGTACCACGTGTTCCTGGATTTCCGCGAGGTGCCGGACAACGTCTGGCACCACTACTCCCAGCTAGCAGCCCACCTGAACGGCGCGGGAGTTCCGAGCATCGACGAGGCACTCCGCGAGCTGGTCTTGCGGCCCGTCCGCACTCCATTCGCTGCGCTTGTGAATGGCGAGACCTTCCGGCGACTGCTCGACGCTCGGGTGACGCGGCCACACCAGGCGCCACCGGCGCCCCTCCTGGACGAGATCGAGAACAAGCTCCTCTGCCTCCTTGGAGAGATTCGACAGTTCGTCCAGGGAACCGGCGATGCGGGCGCAACCGCGCGCGAAATCAGGCACGAGCTGGATACGATCCTTCGCCTCTCTGTCGAACCGATTCCAACCGAGGGTGCAGCATCGTCCGGCGACCGCGCCGTCGCCCGGTACCTTGCCGGAAGGCTTGACGACGATCGCGTCCGGTGGGGTACCCTCCTCGGCTGGGCCTGCGTGCACGCACTTGGCAAGGTCATCGGCCCAACAGACTTCGAGCAGGTGAGCCGCTCCTGGATCGACGAATGGCTGCTTGGCAAGATCATCGCGGCCGCCCTCCGCGATGTCGGAGTGGATGATGCGTCTGCCTGGCGAGCAGTCAGCACGATCAAGACCCTCACGGCCAATCAGACGTGGTGGAAGCAGTTCGATCGTGCCGAGGGTTCTGCAGGCGACGTTGTACGGCTGTGGCTGCAGGATCAGGAGATCCAGCACTTCCTCCAGGTCAATCGGTACCGTGGCGTTCTCTGGTTCAATAAAGAGGCGTTCGAGGAGCTACTCTGGTGGATGCTCCTCCTGCGCGCCGTTCAGATCCGGCACGAACGTCTGCCAGCCGCCCGGGCCTTCGAAGAGATCCGAAGGTGGTATGACGTGATTGCTCGGTTACTCAAGGCCAGCGTAGAGTCGGGGTACCAGATCGACACTCTGCTGGAATTGATCACACCGTGATGGGAGGCACTTGATCGTGCGGGCACCGCTCTACGTTCTTGGCCATCGCAATCCCGATACTGATGCAATCACCTCGGCGATCGGCTATGCGACGTTGCTGCGTCTTCAGGGAAATGAAGAGGTCGTCGCGGGCCGGGTCGGTCCACTCCGCCCCGAGACGACCTACCTGCTTGAGCGCTTCGGTGTACCTGCCCCGACACTCGTGGCGAACGTCTACCCGCGCGTCGGCGACGTGATGACTACCCCGGCGATGACCGCTCGCCTGGGCGAGTCGCTGTATGAGGTCGGGCAGAAGTTCGAATCAGTCGGAATGCGCCCGCTCCCGGTCGTCGACGCCGAGGGGAGGCTTCGCGGGATCGTCGAGGCGCGCGATTTCGCGCGCGCATTCTTCCGTGGACTGGACGAGGTCGTCGCGCACCGACCGCCGCTCGACCTCGATACGATTGTCCGCACGCTTGACGCCACCGTGCTTGTCGCCGTGCCAGAACGACGATTCGTCGACCGCGTCATGGTCGCGGCGATGGCCGTGGAATCGATGCAACAGCGCATCGAGCCAAACATTCTGCTGGTCGTCGGCGACCGCACGGACGCTCAGCTCGCGGCGATCGAGCGTGGCGTGGGGGCGCTGATCGTGACCGGCGACCTTCCCGTCGCCCCCGAGGTGATCGAACGAGCTCGCGAGCGTCGCGTCGCGGTGATGACTGTCCGCCATCACACCTACCGGACGGTCCAGCTCATCAGCATGAGCACGCCCATCGAGCAGGTGATGCGTCCCGATCCGCCATCGTGCGCTGCCGATGATCTCCTCGAGGACGCGCGAGCAGCACTTACGACCGCGCGCGTGCTGCCGGTCCTCGACAACGGTGACCGGGTCGTGGGGGTAGTCACGCGGACCGACCTTCTCCGTCCGGTCCGACGCCGCGTCATCCTGGTTGATCACAACGAGCGTAGCCAGGCCGTGCCGGGAATCGAAAGCGCCGAGATCGTCGGCATTGTCGACCATCATCGGGTCGCGGACCTTCAGACAACGCTGCCACCGCTGATGCGGGTCGAGCCGGTTGGCGCCTGCAGCACGCTGATCGCCCGATTGTTCGCCGAGGCAAACGTCGCCGTGCCACCGGACATCGCCGGCCTGCTCGCGGGCGGTATCGTGGCTGACACGCTGCTCTTTCGCTCGCCGACCGTCACCCCGGAGGATCAGCAGCGCGCGCGGGATCTGGCCCGCCTGGCGAACGTCGATCTCGAGGCGCTTGGACGGGCAATTCTCGACATTGCCTCGGACGTGGCCGGACGGACGGCCGAGGAGCTGATCGCCAACGACTTCAAGGATTTCCAGATCAACGGCGCTCGATTCGGCGTCTCGGTGATCGAAACCATGAACGCGGCAGCCATCGCCGACCGCCAGTCCGAGCTACTCGAGGCGCTGGAGCACCGGCGGGCGAGCGGGTACTGGAGTGTCCTTCTCGTGGTCGTGGACGTGTTTCACGAGCGCACCCTCGTGCTCGTCGCCGGACACGCCGAGGAGGTCAGCCGCGCGTTCCGCGTCCCGCTGCGGGATGGAAGCACGATCGAGCTTCCAGGCGTGTACTCGCGGAAGAAGCAGATCGTGCCCCTCCTCGGAGAGATTCGCGCCCTGGATCGCTGAGGCGAGAATCGTGGAAGGCGAGCACCACTGGCAACCGGTCGCGAAGCGCCACGGGTCGCCATCGCGGCACCACGCGGGAGGACCTTTTTCCTATAGCGCGGATCACTTCTTCTTGTTATGTTGAGTTAGGTCGTCGGCGCTGTGCACGATGGCAGCGCCGGTTCGCACCAGACCGGCTGCCGCGCTGACCCTGGTCACGGCAGTCGAGCCGCGCCCGCGCACCCTCACTGACACCAGCGCAGATCTTCTTGGAGGTCGTGGTGACCAGCGAGACACGCCGTCATTCTCACTTTACCCGTCGTCGCTTTGTACTCTGGTGCAGCGTCGCATCATCGCTCGGGGCGCTGAGCGCGTGCCGCGCCGGCGCACCAAACGGCCCGCCGCTGGCGGCATCTCCAACCAGTCCCCAGCCCTCGCCGACGAGCGTCCCGCCGACGGCCGCTCCGGTGCCAACCGCCACCGAGCCGCCTCCGCCCACCGCGACGACGGCTCCGCCTCCATCCCCGACCGCGACCGCCCGGGCTGCCACGGAGACCCCGGCCACGGCTCCGAGGGCCACGGCCACCGAGAAAGCCTCGGCGAAGCTGAACTACCTCCACACCGATGGTGCGAAGATTCACGACGCCTCCGGTGAGGAGGTCACGCTCACCGGTCTCAACTGGTTCGGCATGGAGACCGAGACACTGGCTCCGCACGGACTCTGGGTGCGCAGCTACGGAGACATGCTCGATCAGATCGTCCAGCTTGGCTACAACTGTCTGCGCCTGCCGTTCTCGAGCGTCCTCTTCGATCCGAAGCTCCAGCCCAACGGCATCGACTTCTCGAAGAATCCGGACCTCCGGGGGCTGTCGGGCCTGCAGATCCTGGACACGATCGTCGTCGCGGCGGGCAAGCGCGGGCTGAAGATCATCCTCGACCGTCATCGCCCGAACTCCAGCGCGCAATCCAAGCTGTGGTACACCGATGCGATGCCCGAGTCGACCTGGATCGCCCAGTGGAAGGCCCTTGCCGAACGGTACCGCGGAAACGACGCGGTGATCGGCGCCGATCTGCACAACGAGCCCGCCGGCCCGGCGACGTGGGGAAGCGGTGACCGCAAGACCGATTGGGCCCTCGCAGCCGAGAAGTGCGGCAACGCGATCCTGGAGATCAATCCGAACTGGCTGATCTTGGTCGAAGGGGTCGAGCGACTTCTCGACGCCAGCGGTCGTGTGATCGACTGGACCTGGCAGGGCGGAGAGCTGATGGGCGCTCGTTCGCGGCCAATTCGTCTGAACGTCGCCCAGCGTCTTGTCTACAGCCCCCACGAGTATGGTCCCTCGGTGTACAACCAGTCCTGGTTCAGTGATCCGGAATTTCCCGACAATATGCCGGCCCTCTGGGAAAAGCGCTGGGCCTACCTGGTAAGGGACGGAATTGCGCCGGTCCTGGTTGGCGAGTTCGGAGGGCGCTCCGTCGGCTCTGATATCGAGGGGAAGTGGCACCGTAGCTTCGTGAGCTTCCTGAAGGCGAACAGGATCTCTTACACGTACTGGTGCCTGAACCCGAATTCGTCGGATACCGGCGGACTCCTCGAAGATGACTGGCGCACGATCAATCCTGCGAAACAAGAGCTCTTGAAGTCGTACCAGGGCGCGCCGCTCAAGAACCTGGCACCTGACGTCGTGAACGTCTCGGCGATTCCTCCGATACCGACGTAACCGCCCTTTGACGACTTTTGAATACCATCTGGCAGCGCAGTCGGAGCACCATGGGGGCACTGCACGTGCAGGGCATGGATCCCATGGTGCTCCGATCGCGTCGAGCGCAGGATGGGCTGGACCGGGCTGGTGTCTGCACGGTTGCGACGAACGTTCGCTGCAGGGCAGCGGTGACCTCCGAACGTGCTCTGATGCGGCATCGGCATCGGAGATCGGTCACCGTGCACCCGGGCAAGAAAGAAGCTCGCCGACAACGGACCCAGCAGGAAGGTGAAGTGGGTGTGGAGGGGCGATCCGATGAACGTCGACGATGCACAAACTGGATTTGCGAGCGTGGCGCCCGCCAGGAACCAGACGCGAAGGGGCCACGCCGACTCCAGGGGGGTAGGGCCAGCAAGTCTAACCGAGCCAGTCAGCGGGCTGACGCGTGCTCAGCAGGCCGAGCTCCATCGACTCGCCAGTCAAACGTGGCAGTTCTTCGAGATCGTCGTCGATCCGCGCACGAACCTCCCGCGCGATACGATCCACCTGGAGGGCTCGCGCCCCCCTGAAACCTACACGTCCCCGACAGATATCGGCGTCTATCTCTGGAGTATCGTCGCCGCCCTCGACCTCGAGCTGATTGACCGACAGGATGCGCTTACCCGACTCGCGCGCACGCTCGACACCCTGGAGGGCCTGGCGACCTGGCGCGGCTTCCTCTTCAACTGGTACGACACCGAGACCGGTGTTCCGCTTACCGCCCCCGGTGGTGCACGGCTCGCGCCGCCATTCGACGGTGGCTTCATCTCGACGGTCGACAATGCCTGGTTCGCGGTAGGATTGATCCTGATGCGACAGGCGCTGCTCGAGCTAGCACCGCGCGCGACGGCGTTGCTCGAAGCGATGGATTTCGGACTCTTCTACGACGGCCGCGACCAGCGCGTCGACCCCACCGCGGGCCAGATGTACGGCGGCTACGTCGTCAACGGAGGTCCGACCGCGTTTCATTACAGCCTGCTCAACACCGAGACCCGAATCGCCGCCTACGTCGGGATCGGGACGCAGACGATGCCCGGCGACGTCTGGTGGCGCACCTGGCGTACGCTACCGACAGACGTGACCTGGCAGGGACAGGTTCCGCGTGGGCGGACGGCCACGTACCGCGACCCGCAGTCCGGCCGAGCGTATTCGGTCTTCGAAGGCCACTATCGGCATCGGGGCATTCCCTTCGTGCCAAGCTGGGGCGGAAGCATGTTCGAGGGACTCATGCCAAATCTTATCGTCCCCGAGACGACGTGGGGACCCGCCAGCTTTGGCCAGAACAATCTGAACTATGCTCGAGCGCAGATCGCCTACGCGACCCGGACCCTTCGCCTGCCGGTCTGGGGCCTTTCGCCGTCGACGACCCCGGACGCGACCGGGCGCTACGCCGCCTACGGCGCGCGTGGGCTCGCCTCGAATCGAAAGTGCTGCCCTTACGCCGAGAACGTGATCACACCACACGCCTCGTTCCTTGCCCTCGACGTACTCCCGCGGGAAGCTTTCGCCAACATCGAGACCTTGCGCGAACGCTACGCCCTGGACGGCCCATACGGACTCTTCGACGCCGTGGATCCGCGAACCGGCCAGGTCAGCCGTCGCTATCTGGTACTCGATCAGGCGATGATCATGGCGGCGCTCGATAACGCCCTTCAGAATCGTGCGATGCAGCGTCACTTCAGCGCGGATCCGATTGCCGCCGCGATCAAGCCGTATCTGGAGATCGAGAAGTTCTCGCTTCACCACACAACATCTCGGCGCGAGGACCTGCTCGACTGATCTGTCGTCCCGTCAGGACGCCGGCTTCGACGTGATCTTGAGCGCAATCACGTGGTCGCAGGGGAGGGTGCGCGGTAGGTCGACCGTGAGGCCAGCCGCGTCGCGGGTCCACGAGACCGGCACGTTCGTCCCGAGGAGCTGTACCTCCTCGATCTCATCGGTCAGTAGGCGCAGATGCGTACCCAGCGATCGAATGGTAACCGAGCTCTCGGGTACACCAAGGATGATCGCGTACAGCGTGTCGCCCCGGCAGGTGAAGCGCACATCCTGACTCGTGAAAGCCGGCCGCCTGGTGTCGTTGAACGAGCCTCCTACGACTCGCGTTGGGCCTTCGCCGTAGACCTTCCACGGACGAGTCTTGTAGACCGCCTCGCCATTGACTGCAAGCCATTGACCAATCTCGAGCAGGATCCGCTCTTCGGCCTCGGGGATCGTGCCGTCCGGGCGAGGTCCAATGTTGAGCAGCAGCGCTCCGTTCTTGCTGACAATGTCTACGAGGTCGCAGATGATCGAACCGGCCGTCTTGTAGTCCTGGTTGGCGACGTATCCCCAGGAGTTCTTCGATATCGACGTGTCGGTCTGCCAGAACAGGGGACGGATATCCGTGAGCTGACCGCGCTCGACGTCGAAGACGGCCGCCTTCGCTGGGAATGCCTGATGCTTGTAATTGATCGCCACCCCGCGATTCCACTCGGCGGCGCGGTTGTAATAGTAGGCGGCGAATCGCTGGAGGTAGGGCGCGAATGTCGGCTGCTCGATCCACCAGTCGAACCAGAAGAGCTGCGGCTGGTACTTGTCCACCAGCTCGCAGCAGCGCGCAAGCCAGTCGTCGAGGAATTCCCGGTTCGGCTGCGTCCCGCGCGGCTGGGCAGGACCGTAGAAGCTGGCAAAGCGCGGATCCTGGACGTCGGAGTCGAACTTCTTACCCTCGTCGTAGAACCACCAGTGCTCGGCTCGATGGCTGGAGACACCAAGGATCATCTCACGCTCGCGCACCGCGCTGGCCAGCTCGCCCACGATGTCGCGCTTTGGTCCCATCCGAGCGGCGTTCCACTCGGAGTAGCTGCAATCGTACATCGCGAAGCCGTCGTGGTGCTCGGCAACTGGCACCACGAAGCGGGCGCCAGCCTTTTTGAACAGGTCAGCCCAGCGATCGGGATCGAACTTCTCCGCGGTGAACCGAGGAATGAAATCCTTATAACCGAACGTCGACTGCGCGCCGTAGGTTGCGACGTGGTGGGCGAACTCCTTCGATCCCTGAACGTACATGTTTCGCGGGTACCACTCGTTGCCAAACGCGGGCACCGAATAGACCCCCCAGTGAATGAAGATGCCAAACTTTCCGTCCAGGTACCAGGCCGGAACGGTATACCGCTCGAGTGACTCCCAGGTCGGCTGGAAAGGGCCAAATGGAACGGTGATGGAGCGGGTCGGTATGCTTGTTCCTTGCGGGTTCGGCTCTGCCATGGTCTTACTCCTCGTACTCCAGCACCACGACGGTATCGTCCGGATCCGGGGCGCGCTGCGGACCTCTCACCAGCACAGCGTCTGGGTGGGTGCTGGCGCGAAGCGAAGTGCGTGAAGGATCGGATAGCAGATAGGCATGACTGACATTCAGCCGGATTCCCGGAATCCGCAGCTCCCCGTTGATCGGCCACTCGAACACGTGCAGGTAGAGCTTTCCCGGTCGAACAGTGGTCCGGCACCATTGGAGCCCTTGCACCGGACCTGGTCTGGTCCCGTAGATCGCGTCGCCGTTGACCTCGAGCCATTGTCCCATCGCCAGCAGACGGTCGACGCTCGGCGCGGGGATCACGCCCTCGGCTGTCGGCCCCACGTTGAGAAGATAATTACCACCCTTGCTGACGATATCGACCAGCTTCCGGATCAGATCCCGAGGCGACTTCCAGTGATGGTCGTTCACTTTGTAGCCCCAGGTATCGTTGATCGTCGCCGGTGTCTCCCAATCGAGATCGAGCAACTCGGCGGGGATCACATTGTCGCGCGCCGAGGCGTAATCGCCGAGGTGGTTTCCGACGCGCCCGCTCACCAGGCAGGCGGGCTGGAGCTCGTGGACCAGATCGACCAACGACTGACTCTGCTCGGGAGTAATCCGCTTTGGAGTATCGAACCAGATGATGCTGATCGGACCGTAGCTGGTCAGTAGCTCGCGGACCTGGGGCTTCACGTAGCGCTCGAGGTAGCCGTCGAAGTCCTTCTTCGACTCGTCGTAGTCCCAGTCGTTCCCATCGCCGTCCGGGTGATGCCAGTCCTGCGTCTGCGAGTAGTAGAAGCCCAGGCGGATGCCCTGCCTCTGGCACTCCGCGGCCAATTCCTTCAGTGGATCGCGGCCAAACGGTGTCGCGTCGACGATATCGTAGTCGGTCACTTTCGAGTCGAACATGCAGAAGCCGTCATGATGCTTCGACGTGATCACCAGATACTTCTGCCCGGCGCGCCTGGCGAGCGAGACCCACTCGGCGGCATCGAACTTCACCGGGTTGAACTGCTTGGCCAGCTGCTCGTACTCTCTGACCGGGATCCGCGCTCGGTACATGATCCATTCGCCGATACCGGGGATCTCCTCACCCTTCCACACGCCAGCCGGAATTGCGTAGAGTCCCCAGTGCACGAACATGCCGAACTTGGCGTCCCGCCACCAGTTCAAGCGCGGATCCCGCCGGGCCTCCGGGCGCTGGCCCGAGCTCTGGCGGATGGGTCCCTGGTCAGTCATTGTCAACCTCGAACACTGGTGAAAGTGTGGACTGCCCTCGTCTTCGCCGCGTACCGATCGATGGCCGAGCATCGGCCGGTACGCCTGGCTGAGATCGTGGCTCCGGGATCGTAGCCCGGCACGGTTGGCACACGCCCATCGGGCAGGCGGTCATCCGCT
>CADDYW010000106.1 GCA_902810745.1 Chloroflexota bacterium
CGCTGCGGACATTGCGTCCTGAGGGATCTCTGCCGTTACTTCCAGCAGACGGCGCCGCCGACGGATGGGGTGCCGCGCGCAGGGTGCGGCGCGCCGTCTGCTGGAAGTAACGGCAGAGATCCCTCAGGACGCAATGTCCGCAGCGCGGTTTGCTGGGCAGGCAGACGTGCTGGGCGTGAGAGATCAAGGCATCGTGCAGCCGCCGATAGGTTTGGCAGTCCAGCCCGCAGCCATCGAGCACCTCATCACTCGGCTGCCATCCTCGACGTGAGATGAGCCCGAGCCGGTCCATGACTCGCCCGGCCGGCCAGGCGACCGGAAAGACTGGTCGTTCAAAGCTCGTGAACATCACCCAGCGCGCCCCGAACGCCCCCACGCCCGGCAGCGACTGGAGGTAGCGGAACATGGTCTCATTATCCACCGCCTGTAGCCGCGCCAGCGACCCTTCCGGAAAGTCGCTCAAAACGCGCCGGATCAAGCCACGAATCAGGCGCGCCCGCTGCTGGCATAGACCAGTCGGACGGATCGCCTCGGCAATCGCCTCCACCGGCGCCGTCGACAGGGCCGACCAGGTTGGGTATCGCTCGGCAAGAGCGGCAGCGGCGGCGCGCGCGCGCTCGGGCGAGGTCCGGTAGGTTAGTACGAGCGCGACGAGCGCCGAGAGCGGGTCGTTGGGTGCTGGCCGGGAATCTTCCTCAGCCTTCGAAACGAGCCGGTCCACGATCGTACGCAGCACGTCGTCGAACGGAACCAGCGCATCGGTGCGCTCAGCTGCTTGCATCGTGCCATCCTTCCAAAGATCCGGCCAGGGACGCCATCCACGCGGGCGGACGGCCAGGGCCGGTGCGCTGGCCGTCCGCCCCTCATCGGCCACTCCTCTCCGACGGCTCCGGGCGAGGTCCCCGCGGCCCGGCCAACGAAACCCCGGCCCGAGGAGCGGGATCCTCCCCAGTGACTCAGGCCGGGTTGGCCATGGGCTGTCCAACCATGCCCGGTGACGGGGATGGTCGATAGGGCTCGGCATCCGCCGCGTACCCCGGCACGCCAACCTCCGGCAGATCCAGTCCGGCGAGCTCCACCTCCGGTGCGACCCGAATCCCCATGATCGCGTCACAGAGGCGGAAGAAGAGGGTGGAGATGCCGAAGACGTACACGAAGCACACCACTGCCCCGATCAGCTGGGCAGCGAACTGGCCGGCGTCGCCGTACAGAAGGCCACGGACGACCGTTCCGCCGTAGTTCATCGTCCCGTCGGCGAAGAGGCCAACCGCTAGCTGCCCCCACATACCGCAGGTCCCGTGAACCGAGATCGCGCCAACCGGATCGTCGACGCGGAGCACCCGCTCCATAAAGGAGACCGAGAGGCAGACGAGCACCCCGGCGATAGCGCCGATAATGAAGCTGTTAAGCGGGCTAACGAAACCACTCGGTGCCGTGATGGCCACCAGGCCAGCGAGCAGACCGTTACCAGACATGGCCGGGTCCGGCTTGCCCGTCGTCAGCCATGTATAGGCCATCGCCATCAACGCGCCCGAGGCGGAGGCTAGCATCGTCGCCGTTGCGATCACCCCGATGCGCAGGGCTCCGTTTCCACTGGCCCCCAGCGTCGACCCGGGGTTGAAGCCAAACCAGCCGAAGGCAAGGATAAAGCAGCCGAGGAGCGCCAGGACCAGATTGTGCCCGGGAATTGGATTGGGCGTCCCATCCTTGTTGTATTTGCCAAGTCGCGGGCCGAGAACCATCGCCCCGGCCAGGGCACACCAGCCTCCCACAGCGTGGACGACCCCAGAGCCGGCAAAGTCCGCGTAGCCCGCTCCCAGTCCAACCTTGCCCAGCTGCGAGAGCCAGCCACCACCCCACGCCCAGTTGCCGAAGACCGGATAGACCAGCGTGGAGACGAAGAAGCCATAGACCACGAACGCGGCCCACTTCCACCGCTCCGCCATCGCGCCGGTCGGAATCGTCGCAGCTGTGTCCATGAAGACCATCTGGAAGAGGAACATCACCGCGACCGCGACGTCGTAGGTGCCATCCGACAGGAGGAAGCCCTTCCAGCCGAGCAGCCCCCAGTCAATTCCACCAAGACTGATCGTCAGCTCGTGGTTTAGGACGGCCAGACCACCAAGATTGGGCACGCCGACAAGACCGACACCGCCGAACTGGAAAGCGAAGCCGATCAGGAAGTAGCCGGTCAGACCAATCACGTAGATCATAAAGTTCATCGCCATCGTATGCGCGGCGTTCTTGGCCCGGCAGAAACCGGTCTCGACCAGGGCGAAGCCCGCCTGCATGAACATCACCAGGTAGCCGCAGATGAGCGTCCAGGTAAAGTTGATACCGAGTCGATTCTCGTTGACCAGCGTCGCCAATGAGGCCGCGAACGGCTCGGTCTTGGCTGCCCTTTCCACGTCCTCGGCGGTCAGAGTACCCGGCGCGATTCCGACCAGATCCTGCCCCGAGCCGAGCTTGATCCCACTCGGGTCCTCGACCGGGGCGGGTGTCGGGGTCGGATCGGCTGCCAACGCGACCCCGGTCGTCAGCAGAACTAGCAGCAGCCCGGCCAGGACGACGACCGGGCCAGCCAGGATCAGACGAGCGATCCGTCGATGTATCTTTCGGCTCATCGAACCGACAAACCTCCTTCACCGCGTTGAAACTGCTTCGAGGCGCTGAGAAGTCCGCGAGCTCCGCCCTCCATATCGGCAAGCCAGAGCGCGGACAAGACAGGAGGGGGAACCACTCTGTTCTCAACGGCCGTGACCAGGCGAGACGCCGGGCAACCGGCCATCGGCTACCGAGAGATCAGACCATCGTGGCTACCCTCC
This sequence comes from Chloroflexota bacterium, assembly GCA_902810745.1. Lineage (GTDB taxonomy): Bacteria > Chloroflexota > UBA6077 > FW602-bin22 > CADDYW01 > CADDYW01. Next base: position 2,826 of record CADDYW010000106.1, read on the forward strand.
GCCCGGCCGGCCCGGGACGGCTTCGCGACGTTAGAGCCCGCTCGACCTCGCGCCGGACCTCCCCCCGGTGGTCCGGACTCAGCACGAGTCGGAAGTCGCGCAGCCCCTCCCGGGCGACCAGCCGCAAGCCATGCCGGTCGTCCGCCACCGCGCGGAACTCGCTCCATTGCCGAAAGACGACGTTGTTCAACCCGACACCCTCGTCGGTCAGGACGTACCGCACCGGGAGCGCCACGATCACCCAGGCGGCCAGGATGATCAGGAGCTCCAGCGCCGGGGAGACCCAGCCTCCGATCGCGCCCATGAGCAACGCGATACCCAGGAGATACACGTTCGTCCGTTGGAATAGAAGGCGCTCGCGAAGCGACAGCGAGATCTCCCAACGGATCCGGCCGACCGGTCGAGCACCGATCGGCGCGAGGACACGCAGGAGCATCAAGATCAGCATCAGACCGTAGAGGAGCAGGGCGGGCACGACGATTCCTCCTGTCGTAGGCGGCCCAGAACGCTCCGGAGCCGCGAGCCAATCGAAAGACGCCCCATCCCCTGACGCGCCCGCGCGACGAGCCGGGCCAGCGGCACCGTTCCGACGCGACGCTCGAAACTACCCTGGCCGCGGTCGCGCACCCGCTGCAGCAGCGCCCGGGCGAGGGCGTAGCTGGCTGCGTCTGACGCGCCGAGCGCGAGGGCGCATTCGAGCCGTCGCACCGCCTCGGGATAGAGACCAAGACGATAGGCGTACTGCGCGCTGATCAGACGAACGGTGAACGACTCCGGGGCAAGACCGAGCGCCCGGTCCAGGGCGTCGCGCGCCGCGTCGACCATTCCCACGCTCACCAGGGCGAGCGCCAGGTAGCCGTGGGCCATCCCGTCGTCGGGGGATCGTTCGGTCGCCGCCCGGAACCAGGCGATCGCGTCCCGGGGGCCACTCTCCTGCCAGGCGCAGACCCCAAGGAGCACCAACGCGGGAGCCTCGCCGCGGCCGGCCAGGAGGCGCCGGGCCTCAGCAATGGCACCCCGGCGGAGCGCCCGCTCGGCGGCGACGATCGCCGGATCAACGGTGGTCGCGCCGCGCGGATCGGCTGTCAGCTCCGGGGACGAAAACGTTCCGAGCACCAAGTGCATTGCTTCACCTCCGTTCTCAGTCCGACGCGACGTTCAGATAGCCAGCCGCTCGTGCAGCCGGGGCGGGCGCCTCGACCACGAAGGTGAGGCGCATCAGCACCGGCGTCAGGAGCGTCGTCGCCAGGGTCATGGCGATTGTCGCGGCGTAGACAGCGTCATCGATGACGCCAGCCGCGTGGCCCAGGGTGGCCACGACCAGGGCGACCTCGCCCCGGGCGATCATACCCGCCCCGATCCGCACCGCCTCCCCACTGGTCAGGCCCGAGACGCGCGCGCCCAGCGCGCAGCCAATCGCCTTGGTCACGATCGCGGCGACGATGAACAGGATGACGAACGCCAGAGGCGAGCTGCCGAGCCGGTGGAGATCAGCCACGATCCCGACGTTGACGAAGAAGACCGGGATCAGCAGACCGTAGCCCAGCGCCCGCGCCCCGTCGAGGGCGTGGCTCCGGATCTCCGAGCGAGCGACGCTGAGACCAGCGAGGTAGGCACCAGTGATAGCCGCGATGTTCCCAAGCGCCTCGGCCGACCAGGCGTAGGTCAGGGCGATGACCAGCGATGCGATCAGGCCGGCGTGCTCGATCGGCTGGCGAGCCGCCCACCGGGCAAGTCTCGGCACGACGGTGAGCCCGACGAGGGTGGCCAGCGGAAGGAAGAGGGCGAGGTGAATCACCGGCAGAACGCCGCTCGCGCCCCCGCGGGCAGCCACCACGAACGAGAGGACGATCAGGCCAAGCACGTCGTCGATGACCGCGGCGCCAAGGATCGTGGTCCCTTCCCGGCTGTGGAGATGGCCAAGATCGCGCAGCACCTCCACCGAGATGCTGACGCTGGTCGCGGTCAGCAGCGCCCCGATGAACAGGCTCGGCACGATCGGCATCGCAAAGGCCTGGGCCAGGGCCACCCCGGCGACGAACGGGAGGACGACCCCGCCCAGGGCTGACGTGAATGCCGCCCGACCGACGCGCCGGAGCTGAGCTACGTCGGTCTCCAGACCCGCCACGAACATCAGAATCACCGCGCCCAGTTCGGAGCCCAGCGCGAGGGGGGTGCTGGAGCGCAGCAAGCCAAAGGCAGTGGGACCAAGAAGAACGCCCGCGCATAGCTGGCCAAACACCGCGGGGAGACCAATCTGGCGGCTCGCCAGGCCACCCAGCTTCGCGGCGATCAGGATCAGCGCCAGGACCAGAAACACGTCGGAACCGGCCATTCTCCCTCCGATCCGTTGACATCTACATCGTACCGGGGGAGACCATTCTCCACATCGTCCCCACCGAACGGACCTCACCCCGGTTATTCGTGCACCGTGCCCAAATGGGGATAGTACGACCGTGAGATACGTACACGTGTTCGGGTGCCCGGAGGCACAGGTTTGTGATACTAGCACAATCGCCAGCGTGGGCCACGGCTCTCTCGGCGCCGGGGGGCGCCCGCCCAGACTATTTGCGCAGCGGCATGGCGGGCGGACGGCCGAAGGATCGACGCGCCCGGGCACGGATCCCCTCGAGCGCGGCCAGGACCGGCGTGGTCTGATGGCCAAGCACCCGAGCGAGCACTCCCGCCTCGGCTGGCAGCAACGTCACCCCCGCCAGGACATCGGTCGCCGACCGGAGCGCGCCATCTAGAGTCTCGACCAGCTCATCCCAGCACGCGTGGGGCCCAAGCAGATACACCGTGCCGAGCACGGCGAAGTCGGCCAACGCCCCCGCGCGCGCGAGCGGAGCTTCGGACGGCGCTAGCCGGAGGGCATCCCGGAACAGTAGCTGGCCAGCCAGGCTCTCGGCGATGGTCTGTGCGAGGTAGAGCTGAAACTGGAAGCGTTCGCCCCGGGCGATCCGCCCACCGACCAGCACCTCGCGGGCGAGGATGGTGGCCCGTGGACCCACGCGGAGAAGGGCCCGCTGGGCAAAGCGCGCATCGGCGAACGGGATGAGCGGATCCGGCCAGTATTCGAGGTAGGCGTCATCATCGACCGTCAGCTCGATCGTCTGGATCGCGCAGTTGCGCGCTGCCCGGTAGACCCGGGTCGCGGCCTGGGTGGTCAGATGGACGGCCGCGCCCGGCCGGAGCTCCACTCGGACGGCGAGACGGTCTCCCTGGACGATGCCGCCGGTCACCATCACCAGGTACCCGACCGCCATCTCCGGCCAGGAGGGATCGACCGACAGCGCCCGCGGCACGACGAAGGGCGCGGTCGCGAAGCCGTGGACGAGGCGGGTCGTCCGGCCGACCGGCGCAAAGGCGAGGTCGAGGCGCCCGCGCTTGCCGACGCCATCACGACCGAGAGGAACGGCCTCGGCAGTCGCGTCCACCAGCTCCGAGGGCACCCAGTCGTCCGCCTGGTCGTCGCGGAGGATCAGCGCCGCTGCCGGGCCAGGGCTAGCGGCGATCACGGGCGCTCTCTCGAATCAGTCGCAGCACCGCGTCAACCCCTCCACCGGTCCGGCAGTTCGTGAATAGGAAAGGCTTCTCGCCCCGGATGAGCCGCGAGTCGCGCTCCATGACCGCCAGGCTCGCGCCGACGAAGGGAGCCAGGTCCACCTTGTTGATCACCAGCAGGTCGCAGGCGATCAGACCCGGCCCGCGCTTGCGCGGAATCTTGTCCCCCTCGGCCACGTCGATGACGTAGAGGCTGTAATCGACCAGTGCCGGGCTGAAGGTGAGGGTGAGGTTGTCCCCCCCGCTTTCGAGGAAGACGTAGCCGGTGTCGGGAAAGCGGGCGAGGAGCTCGTCGAGCGCGGCCAGGTTCATCGTCGGATCCTCCCGGACCGCGTGGTGCGGACAGGCACCCGTCTCGACGCCGACGATCCGCGCGGGATCGAGGATACCATCGAGCGTTCTCCGAACGTGCTCGGCATCCTCCCGGGTGACGATGTCGTTGGTGATGACCGCGACACGCTCCCCCGCCGCGATCATCCGGGGCACGACCTGCTCGATGAGCGCGGTCTTGCCCGAGCCCACCGGCCCACCGACGCCGATCCGCCAGCACTGGGCCGCACCGGACGGTCTCGGACGATCCGGGGCTCGGGCCAGCGTGGGGTTGCTACGCCAGTGATCGGCGTGATCGTGATGGGCTTCCATGGCTTTCTCCTGTGAAAATCGGCTTTCATCCCCTGGTGGTGCCCAGAGGGGCATCAGCCCCTCCTTTCCCCCGTTCGACCATACGGCCCCGGCCGGGTGGTCACGTCGCAAACAGGTGCCGACTCGCGCGCTCGTGGCGCATCGCGCAGATCTCCGCCTCCGGGCATGCCGACCACGAGTCCTGCCACGACAGGTCGAGGCAGCGACGGGTCGTCGCCGCGAGAACCGGCTGCAGCCGGAAGAGGATCGCCTGGCTCGTCTCGTGGTCGACCCGGAGCAGCCGCAGGCCGGCACCGAGGACACTCGTTGCCGCGGAGTACAGCGTGACCGCGATCGCGCTCGCGCGGCCCAGCCCCATCGCCTCGCCGACCACGCCGAAGGCGACCGGGTGGTGGCCGGGGGTCTCCCCGGCGCGCACGGCCGCCCGATAGGCATCAAGCAATGGTGGCACCTCATCCGCCAGCAGGCACCGAGCGGTCTCCAGCAGCCGGCGGCCCATCCGGCGCGAGACCGCGCGCCCCTCCTGCGCCAGGCGCCCGGCCTCGAGCCAGCGATCCAGCGAAAGGAGCCGGTCGATCGCCCCGACCGCGCTGGCTTCCCACGCTGCCCCGACGACGACCCCGTCGAGCGGGCCGATCTGCCCGGCGATCAGGGCGCGCAGCCACGCCTCCAGCCCCGCGGCGTCGCCGACCCGACCATCCTCGACGGCGGTCTCCAGCCCGTGTGAGAGCGCGTAGGCGCCGCTCGGAAAGAAGCTATCGGCGAGCTGAAGCGCGCCGAGAAATCCGTCCGGTCGATCCCTCACGACGACCTCCGCTGCCGCAAGGCGGCGAGCCAGGCCAGTCGACGGGCGTCGCGATCGACCGGACCGCGCGGAACGATATCCTCCGGTCGGACCCGTGCCGTGCGAAAGCCGTCGACGTCGAAGAGCGCCGCCGCGCCTCGCCGCAGCTCCGCGACGACCACGCACCGGTCCAGGCGATGGTCCGGGAAATCCTGGTTCAGGTGCGTCCGCGGATCCACCTCCCCGGCCAGGTCGACGATCTGCCCCCCGACGATGATGGCGTGTCGCGCACGGGAGGGATCGATGATCAGGCCGTGGACGTCAACGTTCGCCCGGGCGACGACGTGGCGGATGAGCATCGTATCTCACACCAGAAAGTAGCGCTGAGTCAGCGCGAGAGAGCGAGCCGGCTCGACGACCGCTGGCTCGCCGTCGACGCGCACCTCGTAGGTCTCCGGATCGACAGTGATGCGCGGACAGAGGTCATTCCGTAGCATAGCGTGCTTTGTCACGGTCCGGCACTCCCGTACCGCGTGGATCTGGCGGCGCAGCCCGAGGCGGCCGGGCACGTCGCGGGACCGCGCCGCCTCCGAGACGAAGGTGACGCAGGTCCGGGCAATCGCCCCGCCAAGCGCCCCGAACATCGGCCGATAGTAGACCGGCTCCGGCGTCGGGATCGAGGCGTTGGGGTCGCCCATGAGGGCCCAGGCGATCATACCCCCCTTGATCACCAGCTTCGGCTTGGCACCGAAGAAGCGCACCGGCCAGAGAACGATGTCGGCGAGCTTGCCAGCCTCCAGCGAGCCAACCAGACCGGCGATGCCGTGCGCCCGGGCCGGGTTGATCGTGACCTTGGCAAGGTAGCGAAGAACCCGGAAGTTGTCGTTGGTCGGCGCATCCTCCGGAAGTCGGCCCTTCATGCGCTTCATCTTGTCCGCGGTCTGGATCAGCCGCGTGACGGTCTCGCCGATCCGTCCCATCGCCTGGGAGTCGGACGAGTACATCGACAGGACGCCCCAGTCGTGCAGCACGTCCTCGGCAGCAATCGTCTCGGCGCGGATCCGACTCTCGGCGAAAGCAACGTCCTCCGGCACGGCCGGATTGAGGTGGTGGCAGACCATCAGCATATCGAGGTGCTCGTCAAGGGTATTGACCGTGTACGGCCGAGTCGGATTCGTCGACGATGGCAGGACATTTGGCTCGCCGGCGATCCTGATGATATCCGGCGCGTGGCCGCCCCCTGCTCCCTCGGTGTGGTAGGTGTGGATCGGTCGCCCGTCGATCGCGGCGATCGTGTCCTCGAGAAAGCCGGCCTCGTTGAGCGTGTCGGTGTGGATGGCAAGCTGGACGTCGTACTCGTCGACGACCCGCAGCGCGCAGTCGATCACCGCAGGCGTGGCGCCCCAGTCCTCGTGGACCTTGAGGCCGCAGGCGCCAGCCTCGATCTGCTCACGAAGCGGCGCCGGGAGAGCGCTGTTCCCCTTGCCCAGGACACCCCAGTTGACCGGCAGCGCCTCGGCGGCTTCGAGCATCCGGGCGATGTTCCAGGGACCAGGCGTGCAGGTGGTTGCATTGGTACCATCCGCCGGGCCGGTGCCGCCCCCGATCAATGTCGTGATGCCATTGGAGAGGGCATGGACGACCTGCTGCGGGCTGATCATGTGGACGTGAGTATCGATGGCGCCAGGGGTGGCGATCAGGTGCTCGCCCGCGATCACCTCGGTCCCCGGCCCGATAACCAGCGACGGATCGACCCCGTCCATCGTCCAGGGGTTGCCCGCCTTCCCGAGGCCGGCGATTCGCCCTGCCTTGATCCCCAGGTCGCACTTGACAACGCCGAGGACCGGGTCCAGCACCACGACGTTGGTGATGACGAGGTCCAGAGCGCCCTCCTGGTTGGCGATCGGCGCCTGGCCCATACCGTCGCGAATGCTCTTGCCGCCGCCGAAGACGACCTCATCGCCGTGGACCAGGAGATCGCGCTCGATCTCGACCTCAAGCTCGGTGTCGGCCAGCCGAACGCGGTCACCGACCGTCGGACCGTAGAGGTCGACGTACTGGCGACGCGGAATCTCAGCCACGACCTTCTCCTCGCGGGCGGGCGCCCCGGAACTCCCGGCGCACCGCGCGCTCGAGCGCGACGGCCGCTCGCTCGCTCGAGCGAACGCTACCATCGGTCAGGCAGTTGAGACCGATGACCCGCCCGGTCCCGCCGAGCTCGACCAGCTCGACCTCCCGGCTATCGCCGGGCTCGAAACGGAGGGCAGTCCCGGCCGGGATGTTCAGCCGCGTGCCGAAGGCGCGGGCGCGGTCGAACTCCAGCGCCCGGTTCACCTCGAAGAAGTGGAAGTGGGAGCCGACCTGGACCGGCCGGTCGCCGGTGTTGGCGACGACGAGACGGATCGTCCGCCGGCCGGCGTTGAGCGCGACTGGCTCATCGCGGAGGATGTACGGTCCCGAGAAGGAAGCCATGCGGATGTCTCCTCGTAGTATCGTCGTGGAATCGGTCCGGGAGGCGGCCCGGTCACCTTACGGGATCGGCTGGTGACAGGAGACGAGCTTGGTTCCGTCCGGGAAGGTTGCCTCGACCTGCACCACCTCGATCATCGCCGGCACTCCGTCCATCACGTCGTCCCGGGTCAAGATCGTCCTCCCGAGGGCGATCAGCTCGGCAACGCTTCGGCCGTCGCGGGCGCCCTCGAGGAGCGCCTCGGCGATCAGGGCGATCGCCTCGCTGTAATTCAGCTTGACGCCACGCTGCCGCCGTCGGCGTGCGACGTCGGCGACAACGTAGATCAGCACCTTATCGAGCTCGCGTGGCGATAGCATCACGGTCGATCTTCTCCAGAACGGGTCTCCCTAAACCGACAGGTATTCCCGCACCACCTCGTGCCCCAGCGCAGTCGCGTCGCCGCTGGCGGCGACCGTACCCCCTTCGAGCACGCAGTAATGGTCGGCGAGACCGCTCGCGAAGTCCAGAAACTGCTCGGCCAGGAGGATCGCGACGGTGCGTCGGTCGCGGATCTCCCGCAGCGCCGCGGCGATCTCCTCGACGACGGACGGCTGAACCCCCTCGGTCGGCTCGTCGAGGAGGAGGATCCGCGGCTCGGCAACCAGCGCCCGGGCGATCGCGAGCTGCTGCTGCTCGCCGCCGCTCAGCTTTCCGCCGCCCCGCTCGGCGAGCCTCGCCAGGCGCGGGAAGAGGCCGAAGGCGATCGCGAGCTGGACGGTCGCGTCCTTTCCGGCCGCCGCCTCGAGGCCGATGAGCAGATTCTCCCGAACGGTCAGGTGGGGAAAGATCATCCGTCCCTGCGGCACGTAGCCGAGGCCGGCTCGCGCCCGTCGGTGGGGTGGCCAGCCAGTCACGTCGACTCCACCCATGCGAACCGTTCCGCCCCGTGGACGTAACAGGCCCGTCACTGCCCGGAGGAGGGTCGTCTTTCCGACCCCGTTCCGACCGATCAGGCATACTACCTGGCCGGGCTCGACCACCAGACTGACGTCCGAAAGAACAATGCCGTCGCCGTAGCCAACGGTCAGGTGGTCAATCTCGAGCATCGCCGTCCTCCTTCCCGCTGGCGGCCGGCGCGCTCGCGGCGTGGCGCTGGCGGCCCAGATACACGTCGATCACCTGCTCGTTGGCCTGGACCATCGCCATCGGTCCCTCGGTCAGGACCCGACCGGCGTGGAGCACGGTGACGGTCGCGCTAAACTGTCGGACGAACTGCATATCGTGCTCGATCACCAGCACCGAACGGTCGGTGCTGATCTGCTGGAGGAGATAGCCGGTCCGGTCGCGCTCGGCACGGGTCATGCCGGCGGCGGGCTCGTCGAGCAGGAGGAGCTTCGGCTCCTGCACCAGCACGATGCCGATCTCGAGCCATTGTTTCTCCCCGTGTGAAAGGAGACCGGCCCGGACGCTGGCCCGCTCACCGAGTCCGATCAGCGCAAGGGTGCGCGCGACGCGATCGGCCACCGTCGCGGGGGTTCGTCCGAGCAGCCGAAGCAGGGGCGCTGAGCCATTGGCGGCAACGGTGAGGTTCTCGCGCACGGTCAGCTCCGGGAAGACCGACGGCGCCTGGAATTTGCGCCCGATTCCCAGGCGCGCGAGCTCGTCGCCGCGGTGACGGCGGACGTCGACGCGGCCGTCGAACACGACCGTGCCCCGGACCGGCCGCACTCGGCCGGTGATGACATCGAGCAGGGTCGTCTTCCCCGCGCCATTTGGACCGATGAGAAACCGGAGCTCGCTGTAGCCGATCCGAAGCGAGAGCTCGTCAAGCACCCGCACGCCGTCGAAGCTTACCACCAGGTCGTCAACGGCGAGGATCGCATCGCTCACGACTGTCCCTCCGAGACTTCCACCGGGCCAGCCAGCGCGAAGGTCGGCTCGACCCTCGTTTGGGGAAGCTGGCGGCGCCCGGGAATCCGACCGGCCACTTGAACGCCGACCCACCGGACCAGGCCAAGGATCCCCCCCGGAAATACCAGGACCGTCAGGACGAACAATCCGCCGATGGCGTACTGCCAGACGTTCGGGAACGTTTCGCTCAGAGCGCTCTGCGCGGCGTTCACGATGAGGGCGCCCAGCACCGCTCCAACCAGAGATCCTCGGCCACCAACCGCGACCCAGATGACCATGCTCATGGAGAGGGTAACGCCGAGCGCATCTGGATTGACGATGCCCACCTGGGGCACGTAGAGCGCCCCGGCGAGCCCGGCGAGGGCCGCCGACACCGTGAACACGACCAGTTTCGGCCAGGTCGGATCGTGACCGGAGGAACGCGCGCGCTCCTCGGCGTCACGAATCGCCAGGAGAAGCCGGCCGAAATCGGAACGCACGATCCAGCGCGCCAGGAGCAGGCTCAGGAGCAACGCCAGCACCGTCGCCTGGTAGAGAGAGACCTGGGTGGCGTGGTTGCCCAGCGGCTGGCCAAGGAGATGGGAAAAGTTCGTCAGGCCGTTCGTCCCACCGATGTACGGCTGCTGGCCGATGAAGAGCGTGCTGAAGATCACCGCCAGGGCCTGGGTGATGATCGCGAAGTAGACACCGCTGATCTGGTTCCGGAACAGAAGGTAGCCGATCAGGGCGGCGAGCAGACCCGGCCCGACGACCGCCATGCCAAGGGCAAACCACGGACTCGCAAACGGGTACCAGAAGGTCGGAAGCGCCTGGAGCCCGCTCCACCCCATGAAATCCGGAAGCTTTCCGCCCGAGGCTTCCAGCTTGAGATACATCCCCACGCTGTACGCTCCAAGGCCGAAGAAGACGGCCTGGCCGAGACTCAGCAGGCCGGTGTAGCCCCAGAGCAGGTCCAGGCCGAGCGCGACGATCGCGTACGCCAGGAACTTTCCTAGCAGATTCAGGCGGAACGGCGAGAGAATCTCCGGTGCGACGAGCAGCAGTAGCGCCGCGACCGCCACGAGAGCGGCGGTCTCCAGGCGATCGGCGACGCGCGTGCCGGCCGGAAGGGTCGCCAGGGGACGGATCGATGCGTTCTTCATGCGCTACCTCGCCTTTAACGTCACCAGCCCGCGCGGTCGCCACTGAAGAAACAGGATAATCGCCAGGAACAGGAAGACCTTGCCGAGGCTGGCGGTCGTCAGGAAGGTGAACACCGCGTCGAGGGACCCGATCAGCGCCGAGGCGGCGACGGTGCCGATGAGCTGCCCGACCCCACCGGTGATCACGACCAAGAAAGTATCCACGATGTAATCGTTGCCAACGAACGGCCCGATCGGACCGATCAGGCAGAGGGCACAGCCGGCCAGGCCGGCGAGGCCGGCGCCAAGGGCGAACGCCTCCCGATCCACCGCGCCGGTCGCGATGCCGAGCGCCTCGGCCATCTCGCGGTTCTGGATCACCGCGCGAAGCCGCCGGCCGCGCGGCGACCGGTAGAGATACAGGGAGACCGCGCCGAGCGCGAGGAGCGCCAGCCCGAGAATGAACAGGCGAGCATAGGGGAGGGCCAGGGTACCGCCGATCATCACCCGACCGTCGAGCCAGGACGGAGCTGAGACGTTCACGTTTGGCGCACCGAAGATATCCCGCGCGACCTGCTGGAGGACCAGCCCCACGCCGAACGTCGCTAGCAGCGTGTCGAGAGTGCGCTGGTAGAGGTAGCGAACCAGCCCCAGCTCGAGAGCCACGCCCAGCACAGCGCAGACGGCGAAGGCCAGGGGCAGCGCCAGCAGGAAGGCCACCTCGGGATGGGGCGCACCGGTAGCAGCCAGAAACGTCCGCTCGACGAAGTAGGCGACGTAGCCGCCGACCATGATGAACTGGCCGTGGGCCATGTTGATCACCCCCATGACCCCGAAAGTGATCGCCAGCCCAAGCGCCGCGAGCAAGAGGATCGAGCCGACGCTGATCCCATTGAAAAGCTGGAGCAATCCGACGTTGAACTCCGCCATAATACCTCCCGTGCGCCCGGCCGCGACCGGTCCGGCGATGACTCGAGCTATCCGCCGGTCACGTTCTTGCCCCACGGATAGGTCGTGAGATAGGGGTCCGGCCGAATCCAGTCGTTGGACGTCCAGATGACGTCGAACTGGCCGTCCGGGCGAGCTTTCCCGATGTAGGTCTTCTCCCAGATGTGCTGATTCTCGGTATCGATCTTGATCTTCCCCTGCGGCGCGTCGAACTCGAGGCCCTTCGCCGCTTCCCGAACCTTCGCGACCTCGGTCGCCCCGGCCTTCTCGACCGACTTCGCCCAGAGGTAGACGGCGGCGTAGGCGTGCTCGATCGGATCGTCGGTGACCTGGTCTGCGCCGTACTGCTTGGTGAAGCTGGCGACGAACGCGGCGTTGGCCGGGGTATCAAGCGACTGGAAGTAATTCCACGCGGTCAGGTGGCCAACCATGTTCTTGGCGCCGATGCCCTTCACCTCGACCTCGGCGATGCTGACCGACAGGGTGGGAAGCTGCTCGGCGGTGATGCCGGCGTCGGCGAGCTGCTTGAAAAAGGCGACGTTGCTGTCGCCGTTCAGCGTGTTGAAGACGACGTCCGGTTTGGCCGCCTTGATCTTGCTGATCGTCGTGCTGTAGTCGGTATGGCCGAGCGGGGTATAGTCCTCGCCGGCGACCGTTCCTTGCTCGGCGGCAAGCTGGGCCTTGATGATCTTGTTGGCGGTCCGCGGGAAGACGTAGTCCGAGCCGAGCAGGTAGAAGCGCGTGCGCTTCTGCTGGAGAAGATAGCTCACCGCCGGGATGATCTGCTGGTTTGGCGGTGCGCAGACGTAGAAGATGTTCGGCGACTGCTCCAGCCCCTCGTACTGGACCGGGTAGTAGAGAAGACCGTTGAGCTGCTGAACGACCGGTAGGACTGCCTTGCGGCTGGCCGAGGTCCAGCAGCCGAAGATGGCGGCCACCTTCTTGTCCTGCAGGAGCAGCTTGGCCTTCTCAGCGAAGGTCGGCCAGTCAGAGGCACCATCCTCGACGATCGGCGCGATCTTCTTGCCAAGCACACCGCCCTTGGCATTGATCTCGTCGATCGCCATGAGCTCAGCGTTCTTGACCGCGACCTCGCTGATGGCCATGGTGCCGCTGAGGGAGTGGAGAATACCGACCGGAATCGTTCCCCCCGTCGCGGCCGGGGCGGCTGTCGCCTGGGCCGAAGGCGTCGCGCCCGCCGCCGCGGTCGCGCCGGCCGTGCTGGTTGCTCCGGCAGTCGGGCTGGCTGGAGGGGCAGCAGTCGTCGGAGTCGAGCCGGTGCTCGGCGGCGCCGACGTCGCGCACGCGCTCATCAGGCCGCCCACGGCCGTTACCGCGGCCAGAA
>CADDYW010000107.1 GCA_902810745.1 Chloroflexota bacterium
CAGCAGCTCGAGAATCGTCGGAGCCAGGTCGACGATTCCCGCCGGCCGCTCGCTGATCGCACCCCGTTTGAATCCAGGACCGACCGCGACGAGCGTGCTGTGCATCTCCCACGGACTCGCCCCACCGTGCTGCGCGGCGAGCGATTCGGGACCGATAGCCGAGCCCGGCCAGCCAAACGAGTTGGGCTCGTCGCTCCAGGCATAGGAGATGGTCACGTCGGGCGCACGCGGGTGATCGAGCTGCAGGAGAGGGAGGGGCACGGTACCCTCCGGGCGTCCATCGCGCGTGACGACCATGCCCACCCAGGGCTGGGCAAGCAGGTAGCGTGCAATCGCGTCACGCCTGGCAATCGAGCGCTTTCGTAGATAGACGCCAGCCCGGGTCGCCACGACGTCCTCGTCCACGAGGCCCGCCTCCTCGAGGGCCCTGCCGAGGGACGGCCCGGAACGAACGCTCGCGAAGCCGTGATCCGACCCGACGAACAGCGCCGTCGTCGCGTTCGGACCGACGGCCGGGCAGCCGAGCGCGTCAAGCGTCGCGAGTACCCGCGCCAGTCGACGATCATTCTCTTGCAACGCCTGGATTGCGGCCGGGCTGCCAATCCCGTCGGCGTGCTGTGAGATATCCGGCTCCGAGAGCCACTGGACCGCGACGCTCGGCGTGCTGGATGCCCAGATCTCGGGCAGGAGCAGCTGGCAGAAGACGTCGTTCAACCAGTCGCAGACACCGGTGTTCGGTACGGCTCGCGGGGGAGGGGAGCCGAACCGTGCCACGACCATCTCGGCGAGCGAAGCCGGCTGGCTGCTGCTCCAGTGCACCAGGGCAAGGCTTCGCGGATCGTTGACCTGGGCAGCCCGATGATTCAGCAGGTGAGCGTTGCCGGACGAGCCGGCACTGGCGACGACCAGCCGACCGCCCGCGTCCCGCAGCACCTCGCCGAGGCTCGGAACCTGAAGCAATCGGCCGTCGGTGGCCTGATCCAATCGTCGAAGATGGCCCGCGTCGCCGGTCGAGAAGGGGCGGCTCGGATCCACCGCTGGATGAAACATCTCGTTGGCGACGATGCCGTGTGCCGTCGGCCAGGAGCCGCAGATGAAGCTCGCCGTGTTCACGCGTGTCTCCGAGGGAAACGTCGCGTGCGTGCGCGAGAAGGTCACACCCTGCGCGGCAAGCCTGGCAAGAGTTGGCGTATGCTGCGGTGAGACGAGGTCTGGGCGCAGGCCGTCCCAGATCACCGCCACCGCGCGGAGCGCTCGACCAGAATGCGTAGATGGCCTCATCAACGCCCCTTTGCTGGCGATTGCCGACGCTGCGTTCAATCGTCGCGCGTTCACGGGCCGGCCGTGCTGTTCCAGGGATCAGCGTCGAGCGCCTCGCCCCGGCGCGCTGGTGTACGAGATACTCCCGGTCGGCAAGCTATCGGTGGTGCATGGTAGCGGCTCGCGCGAGCGAGCGCAAGGCGATCGAGCCTGGAGAAACAAAAACGAGGGGATGAACCACGTGTGATTCATCCCCTCGGAGAGGGCAAGGTGACATCCACACGGACACCGGTCTACGGGAAGATCCCACGCGTCCGCGTCGCATCGGCAACGAGCGAGATGGCCAGCATATGCGCGGCGGTTCGGAGGTTTACATTGTGCTGCTCGGCCATACGGGCCACGTTCTGATAAGCCCGCACCATGATTCTCTGCAAGCGCGCATTGACCTCTTCTTCGTCCCAGAAGAACGACTGAAGATCCTGCACCCACTCGAAGTAGGACACGGTCACGCCACCTGCGTTGCAGAGAATATCCGGCAAGACGAGAACGCCTTTCTCCCCGAGGATGACGTCGGCCTCGGGAGTAGTCGGACCGTTCGCCACCTCGGCGATCATCTTCGCCTTGATCCGATCGGCGTTGCGATGCGTGATCTGCCCTTCGAGCGCCGCCGGAACCAGGATGTCGCACGGAAGCTCGAGCATGCCGAGCGGATCGACCGGCTCCGCCATGGAGAAGCCGGCAACAGTCCCGGTTTCGCGCTGGTAGAGGCGGAGGCGAGCACAGTCGATGCCGTGCGGATTGTGAATCGCACCGCTACTGTCGCTCACGCCGATGACCCGACAGCCGAGCTGCGAGAGGAAGCTGGCCAGCGGGGCGCCCGCGTTCCCGAATCCCTGGAGAATCACCCGGGCTCCGTCCAGAGGGAACTGCCGGTCTCGGGCTGCCTCGATGATCACGTCCACGGCACCACGGGCCGTGGCCTCGAGGCGGCCTTCGGAGCCACCGATGCTGAGCGGCTTGCCGGTCACGACCGCCGGTACCGAGTGGCCCACCGCCATCGAATAGGTATCCATGATCCAGGACATCACCAGCGGCGACGTGTTGACGTCCGGCGCGGGGATGTCTCGGTCGGGGCCGATCAACAGGCTGATCTCGGTGGCGAAGCGGCGGGTCAGGTTCTCGAGCTCGGTCAGCGATAGCTTCTTCGGATCGCAGACCACTCCGCCCTTCGCTCCGCCAAAGGGGATACCGACCACCGCGCACTTCCAGGTCATCCACATGGCGAGGGCCCTCACCTCGTCGAGGGTCACCGCGGGATGGAAGCGCAGGCCGCCTTTCGCCGGACCACGCGCGATGTTGTGGTGAACTCGGTAGCCCTGGAAGACGCGGATGCTCCCATCGTCCATCTTGACCGGGAAGTTGACGGTGAGCTCACGCTTGCAATTGCGGAGAACGTCACGAAGGTTCGCGTCCAGGTGCAACAGGTCAGCAGCGATATCGAACTGTTTCTGGGCAATATCGAAGGCGTTTTCGGCGACTGGGGTTGCGCTTGACCTTTGCGTACTCATGCCAACATACACTCCTCGTCATTGAGTAGTGAGATTGCGAGGCTCCGGAGCGCCCAACGGGTGACGTCGCCATCACCCAAATTGTAACACCGTTGCGCTCCCGCTACTATCATCCGAATTGGCTATCAGGCGCACGCCGCCTCTGCTGCGTGATCGTCGGACACAGGATCGACCGTCGGCAGGGACCGGCGCCGCTGGATCAGATCGAGCGGGAGCCCGGTGCGACGGGCGATCAGCTCGTCCGGCATCTGACGCAGGTCGCGCCACTTCTCCTCGGGCAGGAGGTAGTACGCCGCGAAGCTGAGCTGCTGGTCCGGACTGAATGACGGCGCATCGATGATGGCAAGCGCCATCGCCCGCAAAACTGGCCGCTCGGGTGGCTCGACCCAGCCGATTGAGTAGACCTCGTCGCCCACCGCGACGGCCCGAACCTGGCCACGATACCAGATTGGATGAGCCGCGTGGAGGATGGGCAGTGAATCGCCAACGTAATGGACCGACTGGTTCATCTGATACCTCGCGCTCTTGGTCTCTGCCGAACGTTCGTTCGCAGGAGCTAGAATATGCGTTCGGAACCAGGCGGTCAATGAAAGAGGTATTAAAGAGAGTGTGAAGTGACAACCTACGTCGGGCGGGCGCGGGCAGCGCGACGCGCCGAGGCGGTTGCCACCAGGTCGCAGCGCTCATTCTCGGGGTGCCCGGCGTGTCCCTTGATCCACTGCCACCGGACGTTCCGCCCACGCGTCAGGCTCACGAGCTGCTGCCAGAGGTCCTTGTTCTTGACCGGCTGTCCTGCCCAGGTTTTCCAGCCGCGCCGCTCCCACTCCGGAAGCCACTCGGTCATCCCTTTGACCAGATACTCGCTGTCGGTGACGACGGTAATGTCGTCAGCCCCCGCGTCGATGGCCGCGCGCAGGCCGGCAATCGCGGCCGTGAGCTCCATCTTGTTGTTCGTGGTGTGAATCGAGCTTCCTGACAGCTCGCGATCGGGACGTCCAGGGACGCGGACAATCGCGCAATACCCACCCGGTCCGGGATTCCCCTCTGCCGCCCCGTCAGTGAAGATTGTCGCCGACAGCCTCCCAGCGGCAGGATGGGGGGACTCCGTCGCGCTGGCGACCGCCTCGACATTCTCGACCGCCACGGGAGGCACCGGCCTGAGGTGGCGATGGGATGGTACCGTCGTCTGCTCCCGCCGCGTTACGGTCTGCCGCGTGTCCCGCGCCGCGGATGGCTCGGTCGAGAGACGCATGAGCAGTCGTCGCTGAAGGTCCAAGAGCTCGTCCTGCACCGACGGTGCAAGCGGAACTCGATTTGCGCGCGCGATACCACTTGCCTCGCAGAGTGTCCGGTAGCGCTGGATAAGATCGGCTGGTCGTTCTTCGAGCTCGTGTGTCGCCAAATCAGTCCTCCGGTCTCGCCCGCGGTGCAGAGCGCGAGCGGATCTAGACCCATCTCCGGAGTATCCCCCAACCGGCGCCACTGCGCAAGAACCATGCGCGCTATGCTAGCATAGGTCTACCCTTTTCTAACCCTGTTGATCGGGAGATGGAGATGGCACGCGTTGGCTTTTGCTTTAAGGTCAAACGGGAGCTCATTCCCGAGTACAAGGAGCGCCACAAGGCTGTCTGGCCAGATATGCTCCAGGCGCTGCGGGAGACCGGCTGGCACAACTACAGCCTTTTCATGCGCGACGACGGGCTGATCTTCGGGTATCTCGAGACAGACGACTTCGCGAAGGCCCAGGCAGGGATGGCCGAGCGCGAGGTAAACCTGCGCTGGCAGAAGGAGATGGCACCATTTTTCGAAGGGCTGGAAGGGCGTCGCCCGGACGAGAGCATGCTCGTTCTCGAAGAGGTCTTTCACCTGGACTGATCATCGCGATGGACACAGGATACACCACTATTCATTCAGCACGGGCCGTGCTATAATGCGCCCAGCCCGAGCCGGGTGGTATCGACCGCTGGGAGGGAGCCCACGGCCGGTCGTGTCCCGCGTAAGACAGAGAGAAAGCACGGCTCCGAAGGCTCGGAGGGCCAGAGGCGCAGTCCAACCTGGTGGTGTCCGGGTGCTCGCCGTTCGTCAGGGTGGATGATCCGAGTGTGATCGGATACGTATCGTCCGAGTTGGACAGAAACCTCCCCCACGTGCTGTCCGGATCGTGCTTCGGAGGAGGTGAACCAGAAACTTCATACGGCTCGTCGGTTGCACCCGACTCTCGTGATTCCGCCATTGGTCTGTTGGAGATCGGGTGACAGACGAGATAGCCCCGATGACGTGACAGTCGATTCGGGAGAAGCGGTATTGGCGTTGAGCCCGTCCGCGCACTCGTGGCGCGGGCTTACCGAAGAGTTCGGTTTTCTCGGATGACTGTGCCCGGCACGGCGAGGCGGCTTGACCGAACGTCGCGACGCTGGGTTACAGATCGACCAAATCATTCCGGTTTGACGAGGAGGTTCTGCAATGTCCAGCGTAACCCTCGAGCACATCACGAAGCGGTTCGGTGAAGTGACCGCCGTGAACGATATCACGATCGAGGTCAAGGACAAGGAGTTTCTGGTTCTCGTTGGCCCCTCGGGATGCGGCAAGACAACGTGTCTGCGCCTCATCGCGGGCCTGGAAGAGGTCACGGCGGGCAACATCTATATCGGCGACCGCCTGGTGAATGACGTCGCCCCGAAGGACCGCGACATCGCGATGGTCTTCCAGAGCTACGCTCTGTATCCCCATATGAGCGTCTACGACAACCTTGCTTTTGGTCTTCGATTGCGCCACACTCCGAAAAAGGAGATCGATCGGCGTGTTCACGAGGCCGCGGAGATCCTGGGCATCGCCGCGTTACTCAACCGCAAGCCGAAGCAGCTATCAGGAGGCCAGCGACAGCGTGTCGCCCTCGGCCGCGCCATCGTGCGCGAGCCCAAGGTCTTCCTGATGGACGAGCCACTGTCCAACCTCGACGCGAAGCTGCGTGTCGCGACACGCGCCGAGCTGATCAAGCTGCACCAGCGGCTGCAGACCACGGTCATCTACGTGACCCACGACCAGGTCGAAGCGATGACGATGGGTAGCCGCATCGCCGTCCTGCGCGATGGGATTCTCCAGCAGCTCGATACGCCGCAGACGCTCTACGACCGCCCGGCTAACATGTTCGTCGCCGGCTTCATCGGCAGCCCGGCGATGAACTTCTTCGACGCCAAGCTCGTCGGCACCCCCGACGCGATGTACGTCGACGGCAATACCTTCAAGGTTCGGGTCCCGGCCGACAAAGCCGAAAAGCTGGTTCCTCACCTCGGCAAGGAGATCGTCTTCGGCATTCGCCCCGAGGACATCGTCGATCGCGCAACCGTGGCCAACGTCCCGGCCGATAGCACGATGAAGGTCCAGGTCAACGTCGTCGAGCCTCTGGGCAGCGAGCAGTTCGTCTACCTGCTGAGCGGCGATACCGAATTCGTGGCGAAGATGGACGCGCGCACGCCGATTCGCGCTGGCCAGCAGATGGAGGTTGCGCTCGACCTGGCTCACATGCATGCGTTCGATCGCGCAACCCAGGTCGCCCTCACCTGATTCCAGGTACGTTGTCGAATCACAAAGGACTGGCCCAGTGGGCCAGTCCTTTGTTTGCAGCCTAACGCCAGGTCGCAGCGCCACGCGGATCCGCGTAGCCGCCCCGTGACAAGGAAGAGAGATCAGTCGCGATGAGCCGTGTCCCCATCTTCGACGGCCACAACGATACCCTTCTCAAACTCTACCGTCAGCGCCAAGACGGAGGGCCTGGCTTCTTCGATCGTAGCGATCAGGGCCACATCGATCTGCCGCGCGCTCGCGAAGGAGGACTTGGCGGGGGCTTCTTCGCCGTATTCGTTCCATCCGCACGCTCGAGCAACACCGACTCCCCCTCGTCGCCACCTGCCCCGATCGAGCTTGGCTATGCTCAGCAGGTGACGCTGACCATGGCCGCGCAGCTATTTCGCATCGAGTCCGAATCGGGTGGTCAGGTCAAGGTCGTCCGCACGGTCGACGAGATTGTCGGCTGCCTCGAATCAGGCGTCCTCGCCGCGATTCTCCACTTCGAGGGCGCCGAGGCAATCGATCCGAACCTGGACGCGCTGGAGGTGTTCTATCGGGCCGGGCTGCGCTCGCTCGGTCTGGTCTGGAGTCGACCCAATACGTTCGCGCATGGCGTACCTTTCGGCTTTCCCGCCTCGCCGGACACCGGACCCGGCCTTACCGACGCGGGGCGCGAGCTGGTACGCGCCTGCAATCGTCTGGGCATCCTGATCGACCTGTCGCACCTCAACGAGCAGGGCTTCTGGGACGTGGCGCGGATCTCGACTGCACCGCTCGTGGCGACGCACTCGAACGCGCATGCCCTCTGTGCGACCACACGCAACCTGACCGATCGTCAGCTCGACGCGATCAAGGAGTCCGACGGCATCGTCGGGCTAAACTTCAGCGTTAGCTTTCTGCGAGAAGACGGCGGAAAGGATCCAGACGTGCCCCTCGAGACCATGCTCCGCCATCTCGACTACCTGGCGGAGCACCTGGGGATCGACCGCGTCGGCCTCGGCTCTGATTTCGACGGCACGACGGTTCCGCGCGAGATCGGCGACGTGACCGGATTGCCCAAGCTCATGGCCGCGCTGGCTGCCCACGGGTATGACGAGGCGTCCCTGCGCAAGATTGCCCACGAAAACTGGATCCGCGTGCTAGGAAAAACCTGGAAGGGGACGTGAGCTCCCAGCGAGGCGCGTTCCGAGCGATCAGCCCAACCGCTCGCTGGCCAGACCGCGACGATGCGCTGAAGGACGCGGGATAGGGAAGATGGTTCGTCACCGCGCTGGGCAGCGTCACTGGCTGGAGCGGTCCTCGCTGTTCCGCGGCCCAGGCAGCACTGGCAGATGCTCGGATTCGGAGATGGCGGCTGCCGCCTGGATGATCCCGTCGACGTCGACGACCGGTGGGACCCACTTGTGATCATCGACGAAGCGCGTCGCGGTCTCGATGATCTCGGTGCTCTGACGTCGTAGTCGCCACGCCCGACGGTTCTCCGCATCGAGATCCAGCCGATCAAGGAACCGCTGGTGGCGCAGGTCCTCCAGCACTCCGACGACCAGTGCACGCTCCGACGGCGAGATCGTTGCGCCGGGTCCATAGATTCCCAGGGCCCGGCTCACCAGGATATCCTCGGCAACCCATCCACGGTGCGTCGAAGGCATTTCCAGATCCCGCTCATCCGCTTCATACTGTCCGACCAGGTCGCGAAGCAGCAAGACTTGCAGACGTCCCACCGCATCGCGTAGACGAGCCTGTTGAATATCCTCGGGGCCGTGGAGCGCTCCACGGCTCTCCGTCGTGTTATGCGTCTCCACCATTCCTCCTCGATAGGCGGCAACGAGGTGTTCCGAGATGCTTCGGCACCCACATTTTACCATCCTTTCCCAAGCGGTTTATCACGACCTCTTGCCATTGCTACTGGGCGATGTGATATACTGCACGCCGATGGTCAGCCGGTCAGGCTGCTTTCGGCATGTTCGCGCGCGGTCTTCGCCCATCGTGCTCGCTTTACATCTGCCATCACGGCAGGTGACGACGGAAACGTTAGATGGCCCACCGCCCGACATCGCTCCTAACGCGCTTTCCGGCTCCAACAATTCTGTGCTCACAAGGGAGATCGTCGGTGAGCTTCCAAGACAAAACCATCATCTGCCGGGACTGTGGAAACGCCTTTGTCTGGACCGCGGGCGAACAGGAATTCTACCAGAGTCGTGGATTCGAGCACGAGCCAGTCCGCTGCCGCGACTGCCGGAACGCACGCAAGAACGAGCGCAATCTTGCCAGCTCCAACAGCGGAAACGGGAGTGCCGGGCCGCGGCCACCGCGCCAGATGTATCCGGCGGTGTGCGACGAGTGTGGCAAGCAGACGGAGGTTCCTTTCCAGCCAACTAGCGGCAAGCCGCTGTATTGCTCCGACTGCTTCGAGAAGCGACGCGGCTCCCGCAATCGAGCGTACAGCGGATAACGCGTAAGACGCACAACGTTCGGGTCTTCGTCTCAGAGGCGCTCGCGTTTCCTGAGGGCGATCACCGCTGCATTGCACGTACTGCTTCCCGGAGCGTCTTGTCGACCGCGTTTGTTGTGCGTCTTGCGCTTTGCGTCTCACGTTTTACGTTTTGCGCTTTACGCGTCTGGAGCGTTATGCGTATCGTCCAGTTTCGTGATGAATCGACCGGTGGACAGCTCCGCGTCGGGTACATCGACGGGGAGCACGTCGCCGACGTCACCAATCCCGCTGCCGGTCTGACGTCGACGCTGGATCTCATCGTCCGGGCGGATCGTGAACGGGTCGATCTTGTCACGGCAATGCGGATGCTTGGCGTCGCCGGCCGTCGCTATCCGCTGGCCGCGCTTGATGTCGTCCCGGGCACGTCGTCCGGGTATCTCGAGATCCCCCTTTACCCGCCCGAGGTCTGGGGATGCGGTGTCACCTACCGCAAGAGTGCCGAGTTCCGCGATGAAGAGACAGACCAGAAGCGCGGGATGTACGACCACGTGTACTCCGCGCCGCGCCCGGAAATCTTCTTCAAGGCGACCGCCGACCGCTGCGTCGGCCCGCAGGGGTCCATCGGCATTCGCTCGGATTCGACCTTCACCGCGCCCGAACCAGAGCTCGCCATCGTGGTGAGTAGTCGCGGCGACATTCTGGCTTACACCGTGGCCAACGACGTCTCTGCCTGGGATATCGAGCGTGAAAACCCCCTCTACCTGCCGCAGTCCAAGATCTTCCAGGGCTGCTGCGCACTGGGTCCGTCCC
Source organism: Chloroflexota bacterium (assembly GCA_902810745.1). Classification (GTDB taxonomy): domain Bacteria; phylum Chloroflexota; class UBA6077; order FW602-bin22; family CADDYW01; genus CADDYW01. The sequence continues at coordinate 9,640 of CADDYW010000107.1, forward strand.
TGGTCACGCCCGATGAAGTCTCCGACCCGTACGCACTGAGTGTCGTTGCCCGCATTCTCCGGGCGAATCGCGTGATCTTCGAGGATCGTGTCGAGACGAGCCGCATCAAGCGGCGTCTCGAGGAGCTGATTGACTATCTCCGGCGCGATAACCCGATCCCCGCCGGAACGGTGATCCTGACCGGTACCGGCATCATCGTCTCCGCCGAGCACGCGTTACAGGACGGCGACATCGTCGAGGTAGAGATCACGGGGCTAGGGCGGATTCGGAATCCAGCCCGACTGCTCGGGCGAGGAGAGGCAAACGCCAGTTAGCTCACGCCGGGTGCGTGATCGTCCGCGCCGTCGGGCTCCTCCACCAGGTCGGAGCTACTGCCAAGGCCAAAAAGCTCACGCGCCACGCGAAGCGAATCGTCAGAGCGCCCCGCCATCTCTTTGAGCCGCGTCGTCGGGCGGTGAAGCAGCTTCTGCACGATCGCGCGCGTCAGCGCATCAATCGTGGCCCGATCGGCCTCGGAGAGATGGCGCAGGTGGCTGAATGCCTCCGCCAGCTCGGTCTGACGCGCCCGCTCTGCCTGCTCCCGCAGGGCGACGATCGTCGGAACCACCCGACGGCTCCGCCACCACCCGTCGAAACGCTCAAGCTCGTCGTCGATGATTCGTTGCACCGACGCGACTTCCCGTTGGCGTCCCTCCCGATTCAGGTCGCACAGTGCCTTGAGGTCGTCGATGTCATAGAGAACGACGCCAGGTAGAGCACGGACGTCCGGATCAACGTCACGCGGCACGGCGATATCGATGATGAAAAGCGGGCGACCGTCTCGGCAAGCTACCGCCTGACCCACGTCCGCCTGGCTGATCACGTACCCCGGCGCGTCGGTCGATGTGATGACAATATCGGCAGCGGCGAGCGACGGGATAAGACTATCCAGCCCAACGGCCTCTCCACCATACAGGTGGGCAAGTACGTGGGCGTTCTCCAGAGTGCGGTTTGCGACTGCGACGACTCCGACCCCGTGATCGACCAGCGTGCGCACGGTTAGTCCACCCATCTCGCCCGCCCCCACGACCAGTGCGCGGCATCCATCGAGCCTTCCAAACACCCGACGGGCGAGCTCGACGGCGGCTGAGCTAATGGACACCGGATGTCGTCCGACGAAGGTCTCGGCCCGCGCTCGCCGCCCCACGCGTACCGCCTGTCGAAACAAGTGCGCCAGCACCGGCCCGGAGGTGCCGGCTGCCTCGGCGGCACTGAGCGCGGCGCGAACCTGGCCGAGAATCTGCGGCTCGCCGAGAACCATCGAATCAAGACCGGCTGCCACCGCGAACAGGTGACGTACCGCGCGGCGGTCTTCGAGATGATAGAGGTGGGGGCGTAGCGTATCTTCCGGTCCGGCGAAGCGGCGCATCAGAAAACGTGCCGCGTCGAGATCACGCCTGGCACGCACGCTCGTCTGGTAAATCTCGGTGCGGTTACACGTCGAAAGAATCACGCCGTGGCCAAGCTCGTGAAGGGCCGAGTCCAGCTCGGCCTCGTCGATGATCACCTTCTCGCGAAGCTCAACCGGGGCGCTGCGGAAACTCAAGCCAACGACGGTCAGCATTCTCACTCTTCCCGCGAGATCAATGCTTCGCGCAGCCGCGTTCGCGCGTCCTCTTCGCGTCCCTGACGCAACAGATCAAGGAGCTCGCGTGACAAACTCGCACGCCAGCAGTCGGCGCTCACGCTTGCGGCCCTCCGACGGAGGTCTGCGCGTTCTTCCGCGGCCATTGACAGAAGCGCGACGTACTCCGGAGTCAGGAAACTCTCGATCTCGTCTCGCAGCCAGCGACCAAAGGCCGGGCTACGCCCACCGGTCGAGATGGCAAGGGTCAGACCGGGGCGACGAATCGTGGCACCGAAGGTGAAATCCGCGGAGCCCACTGGTCCGACCGACCCGACCAGAATCCCACGCGCGCGGGCATCGGAAACCACCTTCGCGTTGACGGCTGGATCGCTCGTGGCGGCGATAGCAAGGAACTTTCCGTCGAGGTCGGACGCATCGTAAGGGCGGCGGATGATCTGGATCTGATCGGCTGACAACGCGTCGAGGCTCGCGGTCGTGCGTGGACTGACGACCGTGATCGCGGCGCCACATTCGAGGAGCATGCAGACTCGTCGCTCGGCGACCTTGCCTCCACCGACAACCAGGCAGTCGCGGCCCGACAAGCTCAGGAAGATAGGCAGACTTGCGAAGCGGTCGTGGTCGCGTCGATCGATCGGCCCGCGGTCGTTGGCCGGGAAGGCCGGCTGCTTCGTGTCGTACACCGGAGAAACCATCACGTCAGGGGATTCGTCCCCTTTCGGGTGGGAAGTGTTCACCGCGCCGGCTATCCCCCAGAAACGATACTACGCTTCAGACAGGGCGTCAAGCAATAACGGTGCTTTACCGCGGATGCCAGGGCTACGTGGCAAGGTGGTGGGATTCGGTCAAGTGGGCAGCGGTTGACGCGGCGAGACACCAGAGGCACCCACTCGCTGGAACGTCGAGAATGTGATCGTGCCCCGGGACGCCACCGCCATAGACGGAGGGTATCGCGCTCTTGGCTAGCGAGGCAACCAGTCCACCATGATCCGGACAGTTTTCGATTGGTTGGTCTTCGCAGTTCAGGGGTCCGACCGCGCTCGCCGCGGACGCCGGATACACTGGGAGGTAGATCGGAGCAACAGCGTGGCCGTTGGCGTTGGTGGGTGCCATGGACGGGGTCAGGAGATAGATGAGGCGGCCGTCGGCCTCGTTGCAGGCCGGCTGTCGCTCCCCTCGTCGCCCGCGCGTATGGCTTCTCTCGTCGGGAGCTGGACGTGCTCGAACGGGTGCTGAGCGGATCCAGCATGGCGGAGATCGCGTCCACCCTCTCGATCTCCTCGCACACCGTCGGGGATTATCTGAAGGCAATCTTCAAGCGCGTGGGGGTTCGGAGCCAGCGCGAGCTAATCGCGCACTTCCTGGGTGACACGGCCAACGCGCGTCAGGAGGCGCCGGCTCTCCCTTACGGCGACGTCATACCCCGGGTCGTTTTCGGCCGCTAACCCGGAAGCTGGCGGGCTACTCAGCCAGCCACGCGTTTTGACAGAGAATTTACGCCTGTGCTATAGTGGCCGCACCCCGAACCAAGGCCGTCGAGGCGCATCGGCAGGAGACAGCCGTATCCCTGGAGCAACGTTCGCGATGATCCGGAGAGGCCGGAATCGGGGGGCTCCTGCAGCCACCTCACCGGTAGGGACAGACGTCTTTGCCTGCCGATCCGGCCGAATCGATTCGCAATTTGATTCAACGCCACTTTTTGCAGGGGCCGGTTGTGGCCGACATCCTGTGCGCCTGGTCGTCCGAGCGGAAGGGATACCGGCGAGAGACTTTCACCTGGCACGATGCAATATCCGCGGTAGAGTAAGGGGAATCGGAGAGAGCGGCTCTTTTGGCACAGCTGGAGGGTGTAGCATGCGACGAGGATACTTCGAGCGTGAACCAGACCGCGAGGGCCCACCAGTCTATCGACTGCGCTGGCTCCCGGAAAGCGAGCTCGACGAACGTGAACGCAGGTATGCGCAGTTCGTGCGGTATCTGATCGCGGTCGGTCGCCTATCCGAGGCTACCGAGCAGATCAACCAGTAGAGATGACGATCGCTTAGGGCCTATGGGCTCGAGAATCTACTGCTTCGCCTTGGAGTGGCGGCTAACCCATTTGCTCGCGGTACTGGCGCTGAGGGGAACGTCTTTTTCAGCCTGGCACTTGATGCAGCGGTGGTGATAATGACATACACCTTCAATCCGAACCGAGGTTACCTCCCAGTGGTGGGGAGGGCACACAGGTGGTTGTGCTACCGGCGTCATCACGTTCTCCTTCCAGCCCGCTTGATATATGTGACCACAAGGCACAAAAAAAGGAGGCACGAATCCGAAAATCGCACCTCCTGATCTTTGAACTGTCGATCCCCCATGGGAAGGGGGTATTTCACGAGCGGACAGCTAGCATTTTAACACAAAATTCATGTCGAGTCAATACAAGAAGTTGTGCAAAGTGCGCAGAAAAATCATGTTCTGTCAATGCAGACGTCAGATTTCGACTACGATCTACCTCCGGAGCTGATCGCCCAGTCGCCGCCCGTCAGGCGTGACCAGTGTCGGCTGCTCGTTCTGAATCGCCACTCTGGCACAATACGCCACCACCAATTCGCCGACCTCCCGCGGATTCTTCGACGTGGCGACCTTCTGGTGCTGAATGATTCGCGGGTGATCCCGGCACGCCTGCGAGGACGAAAAGCGTCCGGTGGACGCGTCGAAGTCCTCCTTACCCGCCGACGGCAGCCAGATTCCTGGCTGGCTCTGACGCACCCTGGCCTCAAGTACGGTCAGCGTGTTCGCTTTGCTGACGACCTGGAGGCGACTGTCGAGGCGATCGACGAGGATGGGCAGCGGCTGCTCCGCTTCAATCGCTCCGCGGCTGACCTGGACGAGGCGATTCACCGGATCGGAGAGCTACCGACTCCGCCGTACGTGCGTGAGCCACTCCAGCACCCAGATGACTATCAGACCGTCTATGCCCGTGACGAGGGATCTGTCGCTGCACCGACGGCCGGCCTTCACTTCACGCCAGAGCTGCTGGCCGACCTCGCCAGCAGCGGCGTCGAGCTGGCATACCTGACGCTGCACGTCGGCATCGGTACCTTTCGCCCGGTCAAGGTCGCCGACGTGGCGCATCATCGGATGCACGCGGAGTGGTTTCGCGTTACGCCAGCCGTCGCCGAGCAGATCAATCGTGCGAAGGCGGAGGGAAGGCGCATCGTCGCGGTCGGAACGACGGTCGTCCGCACGTTGGAGAGCATTGTCGACGAAGAAGGGCGAGTGAATGCTGCCGAGGGCGAGACGTCGCTCTTCATCGTCCCGGGGCACGTCTTTCGCGTTGTCGATGCCCTGATTACCAATTTCCACCTGCCAAGATCCACGCTGCTGATGCTCGTCTCAGCATTCGCCGGACGAGAGCGGATCCTTTCCGCTTACACCGAAGCGGTTGCCCAGCGATACCGTTTCTACAGCTTTGGCGACGCGATGCTGATCGAGGACTGATCAGCGATGACGCCCGTGCGTTTTGACGGGAGTGGGCGATGGCCGGGGGGTCGCCGTCGGCGTCACCACTCGCGTCGGGGTCGGTGACGGCGAGCGCGTCGCCGTCGGCGTTCGCGTTCCCACGGGAGAGGCAGATGCCATCGGCGATGGCGTACCAGTCACCGTCCCCGTTCGTTCGGCTGTCGGGCTCGGCAGCCGAACGGGCGTCGCCGTGGGCGGAATATAGGGGGCCCACGCGCCGAACTTCTCGATTCCAAAGGCGCTCGAGGGCGCCTGATCATCCTCTGGAACAGATATACTCAGGTCGGCGTCGTCAGACCCAATCTGAAGAACCAGCACGCTCTGGCCGTCGGAAGAGTCAGACACGACGTCGCTGATGTCTATCCCTAGATCCCTCTGGAGCTGCTGCGCCACGAGCACGGCTTTGCCGCCCGTCCGGTCGAGCAGACGCGACTGCGCGCGCTCCGTGCCCGTGATCGGCTCGCCAACGTTGTAGCCCAGCCGCATGAGCTCCTCGCTCACGCGCCCGGCTACGCCCGGGACTCCCGTGTCGTTCTCGATAATGACGGTTGTCGCCGCAATGGCTGCTCCGGCGGCCGGATCCTTCCAGAGCCGGCGAGTAAAGGCTCGGATCTGCGTCCAGGAATGGTCCGGGAAACTCGGAACCTCCAGGTACGCATTATCTGGCCCGGTGGCGACTTCGAGGTAGTTGTCGGTGGTGAGCGCGGTCTGGTAGAACTGCACCGTCTGCCAGTCGGTCAGCAGTGCACTCAGCTTCGCCACCGCGGGGATCGCATAGTTCGTGTCCACGTGCTGGC
>CADDYW010000108.1 GCA_902810745.1 Chloroflexota bacterium
CCGAGCGCGGATCCGTGCTCTGGCGCTACCAGACCCGCGGCGACGTCTGCTCGGATCCAACGGTGGTGGATGGGGTTGTCTACGCTGGTTCGGACGATCACGCGGTCTACGCGTTGAACGCTCGCGATGGCGCTCTCCTCTGGTCGTACCGCACCGGCAGTCAGGTGTCGTCGTCCCCGGCCGTCGTCGACGGGGTCGTCTACGTCGGGTCGCACGACCACCACGTCTACGCGCTCGACGCGCGAGACGGCTCGCTGCGCTGGCACCACAAGACTGGCAACGCGGTCACCACGTCGCCGACGGTCGCCGATGGTCTGGTCTTCGTCGCCTCGAACGATCAGTTCGTCTACGCACTGGATGCCCACACTGGCAAGCCACGCTGGCGGCATCAGACCGGCGGCGGACGCGCCTCGCCGGTGGTGATCGGCGGCGTCGTCTTCGTCGGCTCGGGCGGTCTCGGGAAGTATGAAGGGCGCGCCAGCCGGCCCGCGCTCTTTCAGCAAGGGAACGTCTGGGCACTGCGGGCTGGCGATGGGAAGCTCCTCTGGCGTTACTACCTCGGCACCGAGTCGGCCGCCTCGATGCCCGTGGTCGCCAACGGCGTCGTCTTCGTCAGCGCCTTCGGCTCGTCGTCGAGCTACACCAGTGTCTACGCCTTCTCGGCCCGCGATGGAACGCTGCTCTGGCGATCAAAAGCTGGCATTGGCGGGGAGTATGGCGTCGGGGTCGTCGTGGGATGACAGCCTCTGCGTCGGCTTTCGACAGCTCCGTGTGGAATCACTGGGCCGGTCGGTGGCATCGGGGACCGCGCGTGGTGAGACTTCCGGTCCCGACCTCCAGCGCCTGACATCCAATCCCTGACCTAAGCGAGCGGCGCAACCTGCGACGGATCGGCATCGTCGTAGCCAAGACGGTAGGAGATCATGCTCGCGTGCTCCTGTACCGTCGCGGCGAGCTCGGGAATGCGCGCCTCGGGCAAGCGTTCGTGTGGACCGCTCACGCTGATCGCGGCGACGATGTGTCCGGTCCGGTCGCGGATCGGCGCGGCGACGCAGCGAGTCCCGGGCGAGCGCTCACCACGATCGACCGCGTACCCGCGCTCGCGGACCTCGGCCAGCGCCCGCCCGAGCTCGGCGAAGCTCTGAATCGACTTCGCTGTGTACGGTCGCCAGCCGTAGGTTTCGATCAGGCAACGAACCTCCTCGAACGGCAACTCCGACAGGAGCGTCTTGCCGAGCGCCGTACAGTGAGCGACTGACCGGCGGCCGAGGGCAGTATACATCCGCGGGACGGCCGAGCGAACGGCGTAGGCGATATGGAAGGTATCTCCCTCGTAGAGCACGGCCATGTTCGCATTGAGGCCGGTCACGTCGGCGAGATGATCGAGATGGGAGATCCCGTGAACGCGCACGTCCAGCTGATTGAGCGCCACGCCGGCCAGCTCGATCAACGGCAGGCCGATCCGGTAGGTGCCGCTCGGCTGATGACGCACCAGGTAGCCCTCGGCCTCGAGGGTCGTGACGTAGCGGTAGGCCGTCGAATAGGGGACGTCAAGCTGTCGCGCGATGTCAGGGATCGTCCACTCGGGCGCGAGATGGTTGAAGAGGCGGAGAATCTGCAGGCCACTGCCGATCGTCTTGGCAGAAGCCTGGGGTGACTCATGGCGACGACGGTGCATCCTGGCCGCACTCCCTATCGCTGAACGTCCCTAACCAGCCGCATCTGCGGGATGCCCGAGGGCGAGCCCGAACGGGGCCATCCATCCGCTCGATCACCGTGCTCACTCTCATTATTTGGAAGACACTTCCCATTGACAGAAGTTTATCGCGAAGAATAGATTGTCAGCAACCGGTAGCCGCTGGTGAAGAAGATGTTTGCTGATAGAAGCCTAGAAGCCTCCAGCTTGCTCCTGAAACTGGAAGACCAGACGCGCTCCGATCCCTTCGTCGCCTGTAGCGCATTCCTAGCCTATCCGCCTTGCTGCCATCTCCGGGTGCCCGGTGGGGCTTCACCGAGGCCGTCGCGCTGGCTGTCTCGACATGATACCGAATGCAAAGCTATGACGCGCCAAATGCGAGACGGATCGCATGGTACGTGAGTAACGCGTAGGTCGCGTGGAGGATTGCGAAGATATGAGAGGTTCAACCGTGCGGTGGAGTGGCCTGGCGTCTCGAGCGATGAGCCGGCGGATGGCGATCAAGGCGGTGAGTCTCGGCATCGGCAGTAGTGTCCTGGAGATGTTGCTGGTGGCGTGCAGCGGCTCTGCTCCTGCGGGCCAGCCGACGGCGGCTTCGATCGCAACCCGGCCATCCGGGGCCCAGCCAACCGTTGCTCCGAGCCAGCCGACGACTGCACCTACCCCGAAGCCCACGACGGCGTCGGCCGTGACCGCGCCGACAGCGGCGACGCTCACCGGCAGCTTCACCACGCTGGGCTGGGGTGATATTCCATACAATCAATCGATGCTCGACGGCTATGCGAAGGCGTTCCCGGATAAAGTCGGCAGCATCAAGTTCACCGCCGAAGGGGCGAAGAGCGAGCAGGAAGTCCTCACCAAGGTCCTGACTGCCTATGCCGCCAAGTCAGGAGTGCCGGACATCTTCCAGCAGAACGCGCCCACTGTCCCACAGCTCATCGATCAGGGCATTCTGGCGCCGCTCGACAATCTGATCAATCCGCACAAGGACGTCTTCTCACCCGGTCTGCTCGGCGCGCTCTCGGCGAATGGTCACCCCTACGCGTTCCCCTGGCGACCCAACACCTGGATGATGTTCTACCGCAAAGACCTGCTCGGCCAAGCCGGCATCGATCCGTCGACGCTGACTACCTGGGACAAGTACATTGAGGCGGGTAAGGCATACAATCAGAAAATGAATGGGAAGGGTTGGCTGACCTACGAGCCGACGAACAATGGCAACGGCCAGCCACTCGAGATCTTTATGGACGGTCTCGGCATCAGCTATATCGATCCTGACGGCAAACCCGCTGCCGGGAACAATCCGAAGATGCTCCAGGCACTGCAGAGCTATGAGGATCTGCTGACGAGCAAGACCGCCGAGGCTCGCTCGGAGTGGGATGCGCCCTGGTACACCGCGATCAAGAAGGGCGAGTTCGCGACGATGCTCTCCGCGGTCTGGCTTGATAACACTCTGAAAGGTCAGGCGCCGGAGCTCAGCGGCAAGTGGGGCATCATGCCGCTGCCAGGCTACAGCGCCGACTCGCCCACCCGCGGCTTCCAGGAGGGGTCACCGGTCCTGATGGTGTCGAGCACATCGCAGTTCAAAGACCTGGGGATGGAAATTCTCGCATACCAGTACCTGAACAAGGATCGGGTGATCGAGGTCGCCAACCAGCGAATCGCCCAAAAGAAGGGCGCCTTCCCTCCCCTGCTCAGCGAGGTGCTCGATCAGCCTCCATTCAATACGCCTGATCCGTACTATGGCGGGATCAACTTCTTCAAGACCAATCTCGACCTTGCGCGGGGTGGTGTGACCATCGCCTTCAACCTCCACTTTGCTGAAACGTTGAAGATCTACACGAATCACCTGGATCTGATCAGTGCGGGCAAGGAGACGGCAAAACAGGCCTATGACGCCATTGGGAAGGAGGTCGAGAGCAAGATCGGCCCGGGTGGCTAGACCGTGCGCGTCCGACGCTCGCTCACGGCGTACCTGTTTATCGCACCGTTTTACGTGCTCTTCACCGTCTTTGGGCTGGGACCGATCCTGTTCTCGTTCTACCTCGGTTTCGCCGAGTGGACCGGCGCTGGCCCGATTCACTGGGTTGGGCTGCACAACTACGCGTCCCTGGTGGCCGACAACACCTTTGGCCAGTCGCTCGGAAACACCCTGCTCATGTGGATCGGCCACGCGGTGCCAATGCTTCCGCTTGCCCTGGCGCTGGCCCTGCTCCTGAACCTGCGCTGGCTGCGCGGACGATCGCTGGCGCGCGCGATGGTCTATCTGCCCAACGTGACCGGTGTCGTTCCCGTGGCGCTGGCCTTCACGCTAATCCTGGATCCGACGTATGGTCTGCTCAGCTTCGTCCTGCGCGCCGTCGGGCTGGCCGGTCCTCCCTGGCTGACCGATCCAACCTATTCGAAGTGGGGAATCATCCTCTTCATCATCTGGCGCGCGACGGGCTGGTACGTCGTCGTCTTCCTGGCCGGCCTGCAGAGCGTGGACCCATACCTCTACGAGGCGGCAATGGTCGACGGTGCCGGCGCCTGGAGCCGTTTTCGCCACGTGACTGTACCGGGCATCGCGCCGATCATCCTCTTCGCCGTGGTGATCGACACGATTGGCTCAATGCGCCTGTTCACCGAGCCAACGATACTCACGGGTGGCGGACCGGCCAACTCGTCGATCACGCTCTCGATGTACCTGTATGCAAACGCTTTTAGCTACGCAAAGTTCGGCTACGCTGCCGCGATCTCCTACGCGCTTTTCGCGGTCACCCTCGTCGCCGCGCTGCTCCAGTTCCGGTTGTGGCGCGCCGAGATTGGCGAGTGAGACGAGGTACGATTTTTCACCGCCAAGACGCGGAGGACACAGAGGTGAACCGAGATAATGTCCAGAGACTCGGTGTTCGCTGCCTCTCGGCGGTGAACGTTCTCCGGATCTTGGCTCCGGGATTTGCCCATGCGACCTAGCGTAAGCATCATGCCTTCACGGCAGATCGTTGGAGTGCGCCGATGGGCGCGGCATCCGTGGCGGCTGCTGGCGTATCCGCTGGTCATAGCCGGTATCGTGCTGATCGCCGCGCCGCTCTGGTGGATGCTGGCGGCGTCGTTCATGGACCAGGGACAGATCTTCAGTGGCGACCTGGCGCTCTGGCCACGGGTATGGGTCCTGGATAACTACATCTCGGTGACCCAGCTTATCCCAGTGTACCGAAACCTCCTGAACAGCTTCGTCATCTCGAGTGGCCACACCATTCTCTCGGTGTTCTTCGCGTCGCTGGCTGGCTACGCTTTTGCCAAGCTCGAGTTCCCCGGCCGCGAGCCTCTGTTCTTCCTGATCTTGCTGACGATGATGGTGCCACCAGAAGTGGGCCTGATTCCCTCGTTTGTCATCATGAGCGCGCTCCACCTGGTCAATACCTACTGGGCGCTGATCCTTCCAGGCGCCGCCAGCGGGCTCGGCATCTTCTTCATGCGACAGTACATGAGCAGTCTCCCGAGCGCGATCCTGGAGGCGGCGCGGATCGACGGGTGCTCAGAGTTCGGCATCTACGCCTGGATCGTCGTGCCGATGAGCACTCCAGCCCTGGCTGCCTGGGCCATCCTGGCGTTCATCGGCTCCTGGAACGACTACCTCTGGCCGCTGGTGATGCTCCGCACGCCGGAGATGCAGACGATCACGCTCGCCGTCCCCTCGATGGAAGCGGCCGGCTTCAACATTCCCTGGGGTGCGATCATGGCCGGATCGGTCGTCGCGATTGCGCCATTGCTGGGGATCTTCCTGGCCTTCCAGCGCTACTTCGTCGCGGGTATCACCCTGGGTGGAGTGAAGGAGTGACGAGGAGTCTAGAAGCCCGAGGCCCGTATGGAGACGTCGCGTCCGCGCCGGGTTATCATACGGACTCGGTTATGAAGTGTATCGCTACTGGCAGCCCCCGATTCTGGCCCAGGGCACGGAATCGCCGGATCGGGCGAACCACAGCAGGCGCCGCAGGGGAATTCGCTCCGATTTCCCGGGGCTTGCGCGGGTGGCTCCAGGTTGCGCCGGTCACACGAGAGACGGGGCTTCAACCGTGGCCGGTACCAGGGTGAAGTCTCGCCCCTGGCCCTTGAGGAGGTTCCGTGAGAATTACTCGCATCGAGACGATCGAAAGCGCGACCTACCCGAACCTGATCTGGGTTCGGCTTCACACCGACGATGGCCTGATTGGGCTGGGCGAGACGTTCTTCGGTCCCGCGCCGGTCGCCGCCTACGTCCACCAGACCGTCGCGCCGTACCTGCTCGGCCAGGATCCGCGCGCTGTCGAGCGTCACTGGCGCACGTTGAGCGGCAGCATGTCGCACCGGGCAATGGGTGCCGAGGCGCGTGGTCTCTCGGCCATTGACATTGCCCTCTGGGATCTCTTCGGCCAGAGCGTCGGTCTGCCGATCTACCAGTGCCTGGGAGGACCGGTCCGGGAGCGGATCCGCCTCTACAATACCTGCGCTGGCTACGGTTACAACATCTACAAGAGTGCGAAGCCCGGTTCGCGCTTCGCGGCCAGCTGGGGGATGGGCGAGCACCAGGGGCCGTACGAAGATCTCGTCAAGTGGCAGCAGGAAGGCCGTGCGGGCGACCTCGCCCGCGGGCTCCTCGAGATGGGCATCAGCGCGATGAAGATCTGGCCATTCGATCAGTTCGCCGACGAGACCGGTGGCCAGCACATCACCCCGTCGCAGATCGAGCAGGGGCTCGCGCCCTTCCGGCAGATTCGCGAGGCGGTTGGGATGCAGATGGAGATCGCGGTCGAGCTGCACTCCCGCTGGAATCTCCAATCGGCAATTCGCATCGCCGAGGCGCTGGAAGAGATCGAGCCCCTGTGGTACGAGGATCCGATCCGCATGGACAATGCCGCCGCGTTGGCCGAGTTTGCCGCCAAGACGCGCGTGCCGACGACGGCCTCGGAGACGCTCTCCAGCCGGTACGCCTTCCGTGAGCTGCTGGAGGAGAAGGCAGTCGGCATCGTGATGCTCGATCCCGGCTGGGTCGGCGGCATCTCCGAGGCGCGCCGGATCGCCGCGCTCGCCGAAGCGTACCACCGGCCGTTCGCGCCGCACGATTGCACCGGTCCGGTCGTCTACACCGTCGGCACGCACCTCTGTCTGGCCACCCCCAACGCGATGATTCAAGAGGGCGTTCGCGCCTACTATCATGGCTGGTACCGGGATGTCGTGACCGAATTGCCGAGTATCGAGCGTGGCTACGTCGCGGCACCGGCGGGCCCCGGTCTCGGCACGAAGCTGCAGCCAGACTTTCTCGAGCGGGAAGGGGTCACCGTTCGCGTCTCGGCCGCGTAGGAGATCCGGGACGCAACGTGCGGTCCGCAAAGCTAGAGTGCTATTTTCGCGTGGAGTTTTGCGCGTTGCTTCGTCGTCTCCCCGACCAGATCAAAATACTCAGGAGGCCTGCCGATGCCGCAGCCCTGGCGAGGCGTCTTCACGATTCTCTGCACTCCTTTCACCGAGACCGGTGTCTTGGATCTCGATAGCCTGAAGAACGAGGTCGAGTTCTGCGTGGCGGCGGGTGCCCACGGCATCGTCGCCCCGGTCAACGCCTCCGAGTTCTGGACACTCTCCGATGACGAACGGAAGACCGTCGCGGAGGTGATCGTCCGGACCTGCGACCACCGTATTCCAGTGGTCATCGGCGTGGCCGGCGGCGCGGCGCCGGTGGCGGTGGCCTTGGCAAAGCACGCGCAGGAGATCGGCGCGGACGCGGTCATCGCCATGCCGCCGCACGTGCGCGTTGCCCCGCCGCATGCAATCTACGCCTACTATCGCGCGCTCTCGGAGGCGATCACGCTCCCGATCTTCATCCAGAATCACGACGCGCCGGCCGGTACGCGGATGAGCCCCGAGTTCGTGGCTCGGCTCGTCACCGAGCTCGAGCACGTCGAGTACGTGAAAGAGGAGACCTTCCCCCCGACCCACGCGATCGCGGCGGAGATCCGGCTGTGTGGCCCGAAGCTGAAGGGAGTGATGGGCGGCGTCGCCGGGCGGTACCTGATGGACGAATACCGGCGGGGCGCCTGCGGGACGATGCCGGCCTGCGAGGTGACCGATGTCCACGTCCAGGTCTGGAACGCCCTCGAGGCGGGCGAGCACCGCAGGGCGCGGGAGCTGTTCAATCGGCTGCTGCCGCTCTTGAATTTCGAGGCACTGCTCCCGGGCGTCTACAAGGCGGTGCTGAAGCGACGGGGCGTGATCCGGTCGGATTACCTCCGCAGCCACGCGGGTAACCCGCTCGATGCGTCCGACCACGCGGAGCTGAGCGCCATCCTCGCCGACATGCGGGATCTGTTTCGTTTGGCCCCGCCGGTGTAGCGTGGGCAGATATCTCTGAGGGGAGGCGGCATCAAACGCGGAACGTACAACGTGATCTGGCCTGCCGGAGCAAGCAGCCAGAACCGCGATCGCTGCTCGCCGATGGCACGATGGTGAGCGATCGCTTTCGGCGCCCGCACCCGTGCGTGGTCCGAGTGACGTCTCGCGTTTCCGTCTGTAGGGGTCACTCATGAAGATCATCGATGTCAAAACAACCGTGGTCGGGAATCCGTGGAAGAACTGGGTCTTCGTGCAGCTCCTCACCGACGAGGGAATCGTCGGGATTGGCGAGGCGACCGGCGGACTGAGTACGAAGCCGAACGAGGCGGCCGTCCACGAGCTGAAACCGCTGTATCTCGGACAGGATCCGCGCGATGTTCACGCGCTCTGGGATCGGATGCATAAGGGGCTGTTTCTCGGGCAGAACGCGGCGATGTCTGGGATCGAGATGGCCTGCTGGGACATCCTGGGCAAGGCGCTGGCTGTGCCCGTCTGGCGCCTTCTGGGCGGCAGGCAGCGGTCGCGCATCCGCGCCTACGCCAACGGCTGGTACCAGGGACCGCGTGATCCCAAGTTCTTTGGCGAGCGCGCCGCCGCGGTCGTCGCGATGGGCTACACCGCGCTCAAGTTCGATCCGTTCGGCACCGCCTACCGGTTTATCGAGCGCGATGAGCTACGGCGGTCGCTGGCGCTCGTCGGCGCGGTCCGCGCCGCCGTGGGCGAGGCGGTGGACATCCTGATCGAGGGGCACGATCGGTTCGCGGTCTCGACGGCGATCGAGGTGGGGCGGGCGCTGGCGGAGTTTCAGCCGATGTGGTTCGAGACGCCGGTGATGTCGACCGAGGTGGAGGCGCTGGCCGAGGTCGCGCGCGCGATTCCGGTGCGGGTCGTCGGCGGGGAGCGCTTCGAGCGTAAGAGCGATTTCGCGCGGTTGCTCGCGACCGGTGTGATCGACGTGATTCAGCCGGAGATGGTCCGCTGTGGCGGCGTTTCCGGGCTGGTCAAAGTCGCGGCGCTAGCCGAGGCGCACGACGCGTTTATCGCTCCCCACAATGCACAGAGCCCCTTCCTGACCGTGGTGAACACGCACGTCGGGGCGACGCTGCCGAACCTGCTGATTCAGGAGTGCTTCGACGACTTCCTCGTCCCCTGGAGCCGCGAGATCATGACGGGAGCCGTCAGGCTGGTCAACGGGTACATTGAGGTGCCCGATGGACCGGGCTTCGGCGTCACCCTGGACGAGGCTGAGATGGCAAAGTACCCCTACGCCGACCGCAACTTTCTGCGTCTCTTCGAGGCCGGCTGGGAACGGCGCGAATCGTCTCGACCGTAGAGGGAAGGAGAGGTCAGGACCCGGCCTGGATTTCCGCTCAGAGACATTCGGTGACGCGCTCGAGCCAGCGGCGGGGCTCGATCATGGTCAGTAACAGCGGTTAGCGATCGGGCAGTGCATCCTGCATCAGATAAGCGGCGGCGTCGCTGACTGGGCGGGAAAGCGAATCGCTCGACCAGTAGGCAGCATTGGGGATCTCGGCAAGATCCGGTCGTGGAGTTGCCAACTCGTCCCGAGGGTGGCACCGGCAGGCGAAATGGTGCACGGCGTGCGCCGGATCGTGGTCAACGCCGACGATTCGCTCGGTGACGACGTGCGGCACGGACTCCTCACCTACCTCGGCCAGCGCCCGCCCGTGTCCGTCGCCGATGACCGCGGCTGCGCTCCGTTCAGGGGTAAGCGTTCTCTCAGCGGGGGCTGGACTTATGGCCAGGAGACACGACGTCCGGTACCTCGATCGGCCGCAGACCCGCTTCGATCTGGGCCCGGTAGGGCTCGAGAAACGGTGGGAGCGCAAGCCGCTCGCCCAGGTGATCGACATCTTCGTCGGTCGCGAAGCCGGGGCCGTCGGTCGCGATCTCGAAGAGTACGCCGCCGGGCTCGCGGAAGTAGATCGATTCGAAGTAGTAGCGATCGATGACTTCAGTCACCCTCAGCCCGGCCGCGCCGACGCGTCGCCGCCAGGCGCGATGCTCCTCTTTGTTCGGCGCTCGGAAGGCGACGTGATGGACGCCGCCGATCCCAACCTGGCCGAATGGCAGGTCTGGACGCTCCTCCAGATGTACCTCGGCTCCCGGACCTCCCGCGCCGACCTGGAAGATGGTCACCAATCGCGGCTCGCCAGCACCATCGGACGGCAGCGAATATTCGGCCGCCGGACGAAATCCGAGGGTCTCGACGAGCGTACGGACGGTTGGATCGCGACGCCGAACCGACAGGCGCACGGCGTGCAGTCCACGGATCTGCCTGTCAGGTGGTACCGGGCTTCGCGCCCAGGGCGTCGCGCTCGTCGTGCCATCCGCGGCAACGAATTCGAGGCGCTGGCCTTCCGGATCGACAAAAGGCATTGTCGCTCGACCGGCCCGCTCCTCGATCGGCCAGTGGGCGACCCCGAGGTCGTCGAATCGTCGCGTCCACCAATCGAGTGCTTCGCGGTCGGGAACCGACAAGGCAATTGCCGCGATCGTCCCGGCGCCCGGACGATTCGGCCCGGCGTTCGGCCAGTCGAAGAAGGTGACCTCGGTTCCGGGATGGCCGACCTCGTCGCCATAGAACAGGTGATAGGCCGAGACGTCATCCTGATTGACCGTCTTCTTGACCAGGCGCAGGCCAAGCACCTGCGTGTAGAACGCGACGTTCTGGGCGGCGTGGCCGGTGACGGCGGTGACGTGATGCAGGCCACCAAGTATCAGTTCCACGTGCTCCCTCCCGAGGTGAATTTCTGACGATCCGTGACGTGACTCATTCTCTCATGCGTGGGTCAGCGATGCGGCGTTTGGCGTCCAGGCAGCAGTGATCATCCCTATCGCGTTTCGACCGCTGCCCGGGCGGCGAGCAGGTTGGCCGTCGGACAGGCTGTCGGAATCGCGCAGCCGGCGCTGACGATGAAGCGCTCTGGCCCGACCTCGGCCAGGACGTGCTGGACCTCGGCTCTCACGTCGTCGGGCGTACCGTTCAGCAGCGGGCCATAGCGATCGAGACCGCCAACCAGCGTTTGCCGCCAGATCGCGCGCGCGCCGGCCAGCGTCGGACGCGTTTTCTGAACCTCCCAGTTGATCGCGTGCACCGGGTAGTCCGCGACCAGCTCGGCCATGATGTTTTCGCGGCAGACGTGCAGGAGCAGGAAGCTGGCGCGGCCGGCGACCAGGTCCAGGATCTCCAGGTCGTAGCGCTTGCCGAGGGATAGGAAGTCGGCTTCAGTCAGCGTGTCGCGGTTCGCCTCCTGGGTAGCGAAAAAGAAGCCATCGGCGCCAGCCTCCAGCGTCGCCTCGGCGAAGCGCTTCGATCCCTCGGTAATCGCGCGCAGTCCCGCCTCCAGGCTGGATCGGTACTCACGCACCGATCGCTCGAAGGGCAGGTGCAGACTGAGCTTGTGTGCCACCGTGAGGGGACTGAACAGCGTCTGAATGATCGGCACGTCCGGGCCAAGGGCCTCGCGGACGAGCTTCACCGCGCGGACGTGCTCGGCCAGCCAGCCCTGGCGAGGATCCAGCACCGGCAGGCGCTCCCAATCCTCCGGCTGCTTGACGATCGAGTCGGCCAGACCGTTCACCGCCCCGGGCCCGGAGGCCGGGGTCAGGATGCAGCCAAGGGCCTCGGGGTAGTACATGCCGCTCGGCATCAGCTTGACGAAATCCCAGTCGAAGCGCCGCTGGCTCTCGATCGTCGCCGCGGCGAGATCCTCGGCACGGTGTGGATCGCTGGGAAAGTGACCCCAGAGACTGATCGGCACCCGATCAGCCCGCTCGCCGCTGAGCACGGCCATCACCCGCTCACGTTTGCTCATCGTCGCCATTGGCCCCTCCGCTGGCAGAGCTTTCGGAGGTCGCCGAGCATCTCCGAAAGCAATGTTACCGCGTCATTCAGTGCGTCGGGATAAGTATAACCGATGAATCACTCACCCGGACTTCGGGCGGTCGCGCCAGGAGACCCGGCCGAGTCCGGGCCAGTCGGAGTACGGTTCTCCCTCTGTGACGAAAGCCATGCTGGTGACCAGGCAGCGAGTCCGGTCGAGGGGGCCCGAACCGCGCTAGCCCCTCAGCCCGGTTCGGGCCAGGCTGGTAACGAACTGGCGCTGGGCCACAAGATAGAGTGCGAGAATCGGCGCGACCACGAAGCAGGCCGCCGCCATCAGGAGCGGGTACTGGACGCTCGCGTCGAGGACGAAGACGCTCAGGCCAACCTGTACCGTGCGCATGCTGGGGACACTGGTCACGACCAGGGGCCAGAGGAAATCGTTCCAGGCGCGCAGAAAGCCGAGCAATGCCACGACCGCGAGCATCGGCTTGACCAGCGGCAGCCCGACCTGCCAGAGGTAGGCAAAACGGCCGCAGCCGTCGAGCGCCGCGGCCTCGGCAAGCTCTACCGGTAGCCCTCTGAATGCCTGGCGGAGGAGCAGGATCGAGAACATCCCCGCGGCGTTCGGCAGGATCAGTGCTGCATAGGTATTCTGCCAGTGGAGAAAGGTGATCGTCAGAAAGTTCGGGATCAGTGTCACCTCTGGCGGTACAAACAGGCTCGCGAGGAAAAGGGCGAAAAGCGTCGAGCGTCCCCGGAAGCGCAGCTGACCGAAGGCATAGCCGGCCAGCGCCGACGTTCCAGTCAGGATCAGCGCCGTCAGCCCCGCGACCAGTCCGCTGTTCAGGAAATATCGTCCGAACGGCGCGGCGTTCCAGGCAACGCGGTAATTCTCCCAGTGCCACTGCGTCGGAACGAGCGTCGGGGGAAACGCCGTTGCCTCGAGCTGCGATTTTACCGAGGTCAGGAGCATCCAGAAAAAGGGAAACGCGACAATGAGAACGGCGATCGTTAAGACGAGATAGCCGACGAGCTGCAGCGTGGAGCCTGGAGTCAGGATCCAGGAGCCGGGATGAGGGTGCCTGTCCGGCGAGGCCGACGCTTCGATGGCAGGATCGGACCGACCTGGCGGGGCAGAGAGGCCCGAATACTCGGGCGTGTCTGCGGTGCCCCGGTGCCGCGTCGTCGGATCCTCCTCCTGACTCCTGACCTCTGGCTTTTGACGTCTTTTCATCGTTCCGTCTCGTAATACACTCGCCGTTCGAGCACAGCAAACTGCAGCACGGTGATGGCCAGCACGATCAACGCGACGAGTAGCGCGAGCGCCGCCGCGTAGCCAAGCTGCATATCCTGGTAGAACCTCTCGAAGACATACAGCGTTGCAACCAGCGTGGTGCCAAGGGGACTACCGATATCGCTGGAGCCATTGGTCGTCAGCACATAGATGAGGCTGAACGACTGGAACGCGCCAATCGTCGCGACGACGAGGAGGAAGAAGGTAGTGGGGGTCAGAAGCGGAAAGGTTACGTAGCGAAGCACCTGGACCGCGGTCGCGCCATCGATTCGGGCCGCCTCGCGCACGTCGCGGGGTATCGCGGTCAGACCGGCGAGGTAGATGACGACATGCAGTCCGAGGTAGAACCAGACGGTCACGATCATCACTGAGACGAGCGCCAGACTGGGGCCGGCCATCCAGTCGGGCGGGCTGAGCCCGAGCGAGGCGTAGAGGGGACTGAGCACCCCAGTCGGCTCATCGAGCCATCGGAGTGGCTTGATCCCCAACGCGCCAAGCAGAGCGTTCGCCGCGCCCAGGTCTCCGTTGAGCACCCAGCGCCAGACAACCGCGACCGCGACCGGCGACGTGACGTAGGGCATGAAGAAGAGCAACCGGTAGAACCAGGCACCGTGCCGAAGCTCGAAGAGGATCAGCGCGATGAGGCACCCCAGCAGAAGCTCGAATGGGACCGTGCCGACAACGTAGTAAACGGTCTGCAGGAGTGCCTGCCAGAAGTCCGCGTCCCCAAACGCGCGCTGGTAGTTTGCCAGGCCGACGTAGCCCTGCTCGACGACTTTCCACCGGTGCAGGCTGACGTAGAGGTTGTAGAAGACCGGCCAGTACTGAAAAACCACCAGCAGGACGAAGGCCGGAACCAGGCAGAGATAGGCGTCGAGATCTTCGCGGCGTAGCAGCGTGAAAGGCCGGGTCTGCCGCCGCGCCAGAGCTTTAACCCCCCGCGAAGCGTTCACGTTCCTTCACTCGATCCAAACCGGGCACCCCGTCGTCGCGCCGGCGACAAGGCGCCCGGAATCACCGTCGCCGCAGCCGGTCCTCGGTTGTCCTCGGCCTCGGCCTCTCGGTGGTAACGTTTAGCCTCCCTGCAGGGCCGCGTCGCCTTTCTTTGCCGCCTGATTCAGCGCATCGGATGGCGTTGCCTTGCCGAGCAGCGCCGAGGTGATCGCGTCGGTGAGCGCGCGATCGACCTCGGTCCAGGCGGCGAGGTTGGGCTGCCAGGGATAGGCGAAGTCGAGCGACTTGATCGCGACCTCACGGCGCGGATCCTCGGCGATTGCTTTTTTCAGAACGTCGACATTCAGGGCGGACTTGCGAATGGGCATGTAGCCCGACGCCAGGCTCCACTGGGCGGTCTGCGGTGCGTCGGTGTACCACTTGAGGAACGTCCAGGCCCCTTCTTTCTGAGCGTCGGGAACCTTCGCGAGGATGACGCCATTCGATCCAAACAGAACCGTCGCCGACTTCTCGGCCTTGGGTAGCGGCGCGATACCGAGGTAGAAGCCTCCCGACTGTCCCTGAAGATCCTTCTCAATGTACGCGCGCGACACGATGGTGCTGAGTGCGAAGGTGCTCTTGCCGTGCTCGAAGTCGCCCTGCCAGTCGTAGCTCTTGGTCAGGTACGCATCGCCGCTTTTGACCAGGTTGGTCAGGAGAGTCAAGGCCTTCACGCCGGCATCGGCCTGGAAGGTAATCTTCTGAGTAGTCGCGTCGTACGGCTGACCGCCGTAGGCATAGAGGATGGCCGTGAAGAGATCGGAGCTAGGGGTCCAGGCAAGGCCCTTGGTCTTTCCGCTCGCGGCCACCTTCTTGCAATCGGCGACGAAATCATCCCAGGTCGCGGGCGGCGTATCGACTCCCAAGCCTTTGAGCAGGTCCCGGTTGAAGTAGAGAACCTCGTCGCTCTTGTTGAACGGCCAGGAAACGAGCGTGGGCTTGCCTTTGATCTCGAAGGTGTTGTCCTGAATGAAACCAGGGTAGATATCGTCCAGCGACTCCGTGGTGAGGCCCTCCGGACCGCTGACGAAATCCGCGACGGGCGTCACGGCCCCGGCGGCGAGGTAGTTTGCGATGAAGCTGTTGTTCCCAGCCTGGGCGATGTCGGGTGGAGTACCGGCCTGAATCGCCGCGAGTAGCTTCTGATTGAGCGCGTTGTAGTCGCCCGAGAAGACGAGCTTGATCTCGACTTTGTCCTGGGTCTTATTGAACTGCTCGCCCATCTTCTCCAGCTCGGTGCCCAGGACGCCAGAGTTACCGTGCCAGAGGGTCACCGTCGTCTTGCCGGCGGTCGTGCTCGCAGCGGTGGCGGCTGGCTGCAGCGTCGGCGTCGCCGCGAGCGCCACGGCGGCGAGCACGACCGCCGGCAAGAC